>JAKUTI010000231.1 GCA_022448765.1 Pseudomonadales bacterium | reverse complement strand
CTCATCGGCATACCCGGCACTCACGCCCGCGCCCAGCTCGACACCTACGGTGAATCCAGCTTTGATCAATTTTTGACACGACTCGGGAACCAAGGCAACCCGACGTTCGAAGGGACGACTTTCCCGAAGCACCGCAATCTTCACCGCTGCTTCCTTTTCGTGCACCTTCGGGGGCGCAACCTGAGTGAATGTCCTTCATCTCGCCCAGCAGTGTCAATACCCAACAAGAAAAAACTCAAGATTGATCCCGCAGTGCCCGGAGAAATCGAACCAGCTTGTGATCATTGGCCCGGGGCAACGCCCCCTGGCCCTATTTCACGATAGGCTCGTCTGATACGTAAATATTGATGTACTGCATTGTGAGGTCTCGAATGGGTTGTCTCCTACTTCAAACGATTGCGGTACGCCCGTATCAGTCGGTACTAGCTTCGACTTTTCGCTCGCTGATCGTTGACGGTGGTGTTCGACAAACGCACCTCGTTTTCCTTGAGGTTTTAACTTTCGCCCAAATTAAGCGCGTGTCACCGTCCATGCTGTAATAGTCCTCCCTTCTGTCACTGTTTTGATCCTCAAGCACCCAACTCGCTTCGAAGGTCCGAGTGCGAGCTTCGCCATCATCGCCAAGTGTCCGAATACGCAACGTATAGATCCCGTCCGACGAGGGACAGTCTTCGTTCGCCACGTTCCGAACGATCCTCACTCTGTCGTTCATCTGGGTATACGAAATTGAAAGATCGGCGTCACAGAGACCGGTCGTTCCCTGCTGGGGAAGCGTTATCTTGGTCTTCACTTCGATCCCCTCCGCCGCCTTGGCAACCTTTTCCTCACCGAGGACCGTTTCCTTGAACGTGCCTCTTGCACCATGCGTTGTATCCGATAGACACAGCAGCAGGACGACGATCCAGGTCGTGTTTCTCATTTTGATCTTTCCTTTCGCTCCGCGTTTTCTGCCAGTGCATGCTTAATTTCTTCGGGTTGCCACCACGAAGATTCCGCCGCGAAGGGCAGCGTCGGCAACCTTTTGCGCCTCAAGGCCTCTGCTAACAATGCGGCATCGGGATGCGGACGCTCGAGCTCGATTAGTTTCTCGGCCCCGCCAAGATTGCCCAAACTCATCTCGGCGAAAGCTAGCGTTAAACGTATATCGGTATCCGATTGTTTCCGCAATAAGGCCACGGCTTTACCCCGCGCTTTCTCGCGTATCAACAAGCTTCCGCAGAGCGCGGTAGCACGGATCTGAACCACATGGGCTTCACCCCAGCTTGGCCGTATACGGATCGCCTCGGCAACACTATCGAGAGCGAGCGAACAATGCCCATCCGCCAGTCGAGCCATGGCCAACCAATAGAAGTAGTAGGGATTGTCGCCGTCCATCGCGGTTAGCTCTTCATAAGTCGAAGCCGCCAACGCATAAGACCGAGCTTTCATCGCTATCGCGGCCAACAACGCGCCGGAAACGTCATCATTTTCGATTCGCTGCGCCGTCCGCGCGGCATCCAGGGCTGCTGAGACATCGACTGGATGAAGCAGCATCGCAAGTCGTCTCCACACCGAACCCTCGTCGGGGTTTTCACGCACTAGCCGGCGCACCTCCTCGATCGCCTCGCCCACCTGACCCAAGCCCGCCAACATGCCCGCAAAACCGAGCCCGATAACGACGTCGTTCGGCGCCATATTCGACGCGAAGCGATAGGCTTGCAACGCATCGTCAACGTCTCCACGCTCCCACGCCCACTTCGCAGCCCTGACATAAAACCTTGGACTGATGCTGCGATCCGCCACTTCAAGTAATACCGGATCATCGACGGTAGGCGCCACCGAACTACGTCTTTGAATCCATTCTTTCGATGTTTGCAGGTCGCCCAGCTGCCGCCACACCAACCCAAGCTTGTACGCAACCTGGCCCGAGGACTCAGCCTCCCAGGATTTTTCGAGGTACTCCTTGGCGAGCTCCCAATTTTTCGCTGCGATCGCGGTGTCGGCAAGCGCAGCTAACACGGCGGGACTCTCGGGAGTTTGTAGTTCCGCACGCAGCAACACGGCCCTCGCTCTCTGGTGATTACCCATAACGGCCAGGGCAGATCCCCACCGATACAAAGCCAGATGATCCTTCGGCCGTTGACGAACGACTTCGCTGAAGTCTCCGATCGCATCGAGCAAACGTCCTTGATCCATTCGGACAATACCTCGCAAATAATGCCACCGAGCTAGGGATGCCTCCTCAATCGCTCGGGTGTATTCCATTTCAGCCAGGTCCAAAAGAAACTGAGCATGAAACAACATCGCGACTTCGCCTCGAGCAGCCGAGCGTTCTTCTGGAATCACCAATGTTTTCAAATCTCTTTCGAGCTTGTCGGTGGCCGCACCAAGCGTTTCCGCCAACGGTTGCGACAACCCTTCCAGATCAACCGCATGCATCAACGGTGATCCCACACATAAGAGCGCGCAGCCGGACCGGGTAAAGGTCTTCAACTTCACAAATACATATGCCGTTAGCTGCGTTCGAAAACTCTGTCGCATTGCCTCAACCGACACGCGGCAACACCAAGTCGATGGCGCTTATCCGTTGCGCCGATTATGAACGCAAAAGACCCAACTCCCATACTTCAGCCCATGGCCCACAGTCTATATTTTCGGCGGCGTTCGCAGCCCGTGCGCTTGCACTTTTCGACCAGCTCGACTACATAACGATTAAGTCACCTAACCCGGATCGATTCGTGGACCTCTATTACGCCGCCGCCTGTCAAACCGATTTTGCTGCCGCCGTCAGCCGTGACGAAATCGCCTCGCGGACCGATCGAATGGCCGAGCTCGTGAAGCACACGATCACCGGTTATGAACCATTTTTCGACGTACGTTTACTTGCTTTCCCAGAATTTGCACACGCAGCGCCGATCTATCAAACCGTTGACGAACTACGAGAAAAACTCGCCGTAGAAGTGCCGAATGAACATACCGAGACCTACGCACGTCTCGCGAAAGAATACGGTTGCTGGATCCAGACCGGCAGTTTCATCGAACACGATCCCAATTACCCCGAGCACCTTTTCAACACCACCGTATTGGTCGGTCCGAACGGGGTGATTTCAAAATACCGAAAGGTGAACCCTTGGATCCCATGGGAAGTCCATGCTTCGCCGCACGACATCCCAGGTTACAACGAAGAACCCTTCCCTGTTGCCCAAACCGACATTGGCCGTATCGGTGTAGCTATCTGCTACGACTGGCTGTTTCCAGAAACAATTCGACAAATCGCCTTCAACGGTGCGGAGGTCATCGTTCGTGTGTCGGCCTATATGGACCCGTGGGGCACCGCCCAACCGATGGATTGGTGGACTTCCGTCAACCGAACGAGGGCACTAGAAAACTCGACCTACGTGGTCGCAGCTAACCAGGGTGCGAGCCTCTCTCATTACCCGCCTTTCAGTTGGCCTGGCGGCAGCATGGTGGTGGACTTCGACGGCCGTATTCTTAGTCAAGCAGACCCTGGGCCAGGTGAAAAGGTTGTCGTCGCGCCGATCAACATCGATACATTACGAGCCGAAAGGGAACGTCGACAGGGACACGACATGCGCGCCCATCTTCGAAGCGACATCCATTCATACCTTTCGCGTAATTACTTGGAGGCCGGCAACAGGGATCTTTCAATCGGCGCAAATAGCAAACGCATCGCATCTGCCAAAGAACGGCTCCAGTGAGTGGTGAGTAGGGCAAAGACAGTTCGCCTCCTACTGCTAGGCTGCCTAATTGGCGTTGCCACCGCCTGTGGGAAACCCGGGACGTATTCACAACGCGACGCCGAACTCAACGACCACGGTGTCGCTCAGATGGGACGCTATGAGTACGAAGACGCCCATGCGACGTTTTCTTCCGTAGTCGAGTCAGCTCCGTCCTGGCTCGATGCCCAGGTGAACCTCGCGATTGCGACACTAAACCGTCAACGCGAGGGTGACGAAAAGCTCGCGCTATCCACGCTCGAAAAAGTCCTGGAAAAAGCCCCTCAACATCAACGAGCGGTCTACACGAGTGGTCTGATTTATCTCTATTTGGGT
>JAKUTI010000230.1 GCA_022448765.1 Pseudomonadales bacterium | reverse complement strand
GCGAGGTAGCGCTCACGCCCTTCATTCCATCAAGGCTAGGGCACGTCAAACGTCCTTGTGCCTTCACCGATGTTTCCCCGACATCTGCAAGATCTTCAGTCGCTCCGATCAATGCTGCGCCTCCGTCGATCGCAGAAAAACGATTAAGGATTCCATGTCGCTTTCAGGCAGGTCATAAGAAAGCATAACGGGCGCGAAACCATCTACCAGCTTGGCTGACGGGTTAACAATCGACTCGCGTACGTATGCCTCATCGACCGTGACGATGGATCCATCTATAAGCGTCTCGGAACGCCCCCAGAGGCCCTGCCAGGTGGGACCCACCACTTCGCTACCATCCAAGGAATGGCACGCCAAGCATCCGTTCATCTCGGCGATCGCACGACCCGCAGCAACGTCCTGACTCGACAGTTTGATTGCTTCGATCGTCTCGGCGTAGGTCGGCTGCGATTGCAACCAGGTCTGGTATTCATCGGGGGCATCTACATGCACCTTTCCTCTCATGAGGTAGTGACTCGAACCGCAGTACTCAGCACAAAGAATCTCGAATTCGCCAAGTTTTGTCGGTGTGAACCAGAAATAGGTCACCATTCCCGGCACCAAATCCATTTTCACCCGAAATTCTGGCACAAAAAAATCGTGCAGTACGTCTTTTGAACGCAACAGCGCCTTGATCGGCACGCCCACCGGAATGTGAATCTCATTTGACTCAATGAGCACGTCATCCAGTCCGCTCGGGTCCTCGTCATTGAGACCAAAGGGATTCCGCGTGCTAACGCTGCGAATGTCAGTGGTGCCTAATTTCCCATCGGCTCCCGGTAGGCGATAACGCCAGCGCCACTGTTCGCCGAACACTTCCATTTCTGAAGCTTCAGCTGGAACTCGAATAAATTCGTCCCACACGAACAAGCCCGGCCCCAACATGGCGATAACACCTATCGATGTAATAACGGTTAACCAGAGCTCCAGACGAGCGTTTTCCGGCTCGTATCGAGCTTTTGACTCTTGCCGATACCGATACTTGTAAACCGAAAATGCAAGAAATAGTCCCACCCCGACGAAGACCACCCCGCACACCCAAAACGTAAGGAGAACAGTGTCGTCAATACTTCCCCAATTCGACGCGACTTCGCCAAACCGCCACGGGGTCAAAAAGCTGAAGGCCACGGAACCGGTCACCACGACCAGCAGAGCGATGGCTACCCACATAAAGCTGTGCTCAATTTTAAGATGTTTTTCGTCCGGCGAAGCCAGGCATGGGTACCTCGATCAACGTTCGGCCCGTACAAGGCCATGGGGATTATTTATCAGAGCCGCAGTCAACGCACGTTTTGAGGTGAGGTAATGTGGAGTCAAACCTTTGCCAAGACGACGTCGCAACACATAGATCCAGCCATGTCATTGAATTGAAACACCAGTCCTTTATGGTAGGCAATTGGCAAACCGTCGTGTTTTATGCGTGATAATCGTTTCGCCCCCAAATACGAGCCGATCCTGAACGACTATTTGTTATGACCAGTCCCGTTAGGCTATTCGCGGAATTCCTCGGCACGCTCTTGTTACTAACGACCGTGGTTGGGTCTGGGATCATGGCCGAAGCCCTCGCGGGTGGCAATGTCGCACTCGCACTGCTCGGTAACACGCTCGCCACGGGCGCAATGCTGGCCGTTCTTATCACCATTTTCGGTCCCTTGTCCGGGGCCCATTTCAATCCCGCGGTCACGCTTGCATTCGCCATGCGCAACGAAATTTCCCGAGGGGAAGCTTCCATTTTCATCGTTGTTCAAATACTGGGTGGTGTCCTAGGGACTTGGTTGGCTCATGCGATGTTTGAAATCGACTGGCTTCAATTCTCAACGCACGCACGAACCGGCCCCGCGCAATGGCTCGCCGAAGTGGTGGCTACTTTCGGCCTTGTCATGACGATTCTCGGAACACTTCGCGCACGGCCATCAGCCGTCGCGCCCATGGTCGGGTTGTATATTGCAGCAGCGTATTGGTTTACCGCCTCCACGTCTTTTGCGAACCCTGCGGTTACGATTGCTCGCTCCTTAACCGACACGTTTTCAGGTATCGCGCCCGAGCACGCACCAGCGTTTATTGCGGCGCAGTTGGTGGGAGCAGCCTTGGCAACCTGGTTTTTCCACCTCATCGATAAGCGCCTTGCTGCAGAAGCCGATCCCCAGGATCGCCCCTAGGTAGAAGGCAATCGGCGTCGCGGATCACCACCTCGCCATCGCTGTTCAAATTCTTCAGTCGTGTTGACCCTCGGGTACGGAACCTTGGGTACGGGCTCCCCCAGTGCTTCGCACAACGGTTCCCATCCGTCGGCCAGATCAAACACAATCAAACGGTCCCTCGGAACCTCCCGATAGATTCGGTCAATATTTTGCTGATAGGCGGCGAGCACCGTCGCCTTATCGTCTAGATCGCCGCCAAACGTCCCGTCTACAATAATGACCTTGGCCATTTCAACTCTTTCGCGACGCGTCGGTTCGTCGGCCAATAGACCGTCCTTCATGGCTTTGAAAATGGTATTGGATGCGCTTTCATACCAGCTTTCGGCATCCCTCGTCGTCAGAATCAGCTTTGCCTCCGGGTAGTAGCGCATAAGGCGTGGCCAGAAAGCGACTGACGGCCAATCCACAGCGGCGCGATAGCCGTCAAAAATTAGTTCCCAAGGCTCTTCGCCATTCCATGCGTTAATCCACAAAGGTGAGTGCTCGGGATGGGAAACCACTTCCGACATGTGGTAACAGTCCGCGTACCCCAGGGTCTCTAAGGCTTGTTTCAGCGACAACGTCCCCGTCCGTCCATAACCGACTCCGATGATGTCCAGCGCCATGTCAAAATCCCCTATCGATTCCGGGTATTGGTTCGTCATCGTTCGCCACGAGAATTGAGGATTTGCGAATCATCACTCAGCGTTGTGGCTTACGGGCACTTTGTGGAGGCAAAAGAGGGGGATTGTTCTCGAAGCAAGGCGTTGCTGGTATACGGTGTAGTTCGGGTACACGGCCACCGCCCTTCTCCACCCCTCGGCGTATAACGAACCTGTCAATTCGGTCACCTCGTAACGGTCTCGTCTACCTCCCACTAAACAGGTTACCCAACGATTCGCTCTCAAATTGTTACACCACGCGGGTTCTCGGTCCGAACCTCCGTTCGACCCCACGACAATCAGGCCATCCTTGCTGTCAACGTATAGCAACGGCACTCGCCTCAACGCGTGGCTCCGAGCCCCGTGGACTTCAAGAAGCAACATGGGAATCACGAACGAAAGGCGTATACGACCACCAGACCAGCGCATTAGCGGTCCATCGACTGCCGATGCGAATACCTTGAGAACACGACTGGCCCGCGGGTTTTTGAGAACGCTAATCAATACTTTGGGAACTCTCAATTTGGTTATCCCGCGAGACTCAACCAATAGAATAAAGGGTCCTACGTCGAAGGCTCAATTTGGTGTCGACAATCCCTCTCTGCCCACGGTCCATCGAAACGCTGGGCAAAGCGTGTTGCTGGTATGACTTTTTCGAGCAGGCGCTTATCATGCGCCGAGTCCAGGTTGTAAGTTAACTTCCTACATGAAGCGAATACTGAGACTCGGTTTTGTAACGTCGGTACTCGCCTTCCCAGCGGCAGACGCCGACGAATTGGAAGAGATTATCGTACGAGCCGAGGCTTCCGCCGCCGCAGCAACCAAATCCGTCGGTAGCGGCTCAGCAGTGAGCGGTGAAACCCTCAAACTCGTGCGCGCCAACCATATCCACGAAGCGCTCGTCCGAGTCCCGGGTGTTTGGGTGTCTCGAGGTTCTGGACAGGAACACCTGACTGCCATTCGATCCGGCGTCCTCACAGGCCCAGGCGCTTGTGGCGGATTCCTATTCTTGGAAGACGGCATCCCAATCAGACCAGCCGGGTTCTGTAACGTGAACAACCTCTTTGAGATCAACAGCGAGCAAGCGTCAGCGCTCGAAGTGATCCGAGGGCCAGCGAGTGCGCGTTTCGGCGGTAACGCGTTACACGGCGTGATTAACTCGATTTCTTTCACTCGCAA
>JAKUTI010000023.1 GCA_022448765.1 Pseudomonadales bacterium | reverse complement strand
CACTCCGTCGTCACGACCAAGCAACCCGGCGGGTCCTAACTGGTCCGAAGGCAATAGCGGGACCGTGTACTGATTCCACGACAAACCGTAATACGGTCCATTGAGTTCGATCCGGTCAGCGGGCGTTAACATCCTCCCCACCCAGATGTTCAACTCTGGACTCATTTCGAACTGCAAAATGGCATCCAAAACGCCGATATCGCCTGCGGCACCGATGGGATCTCCCGAATCTTGGCCAAACACGCAGCCCTCACACTCGGTATTGAACGTGAACTTAACTTTCTCGCGGAGAGAGCCATTCACGTACAGCCGCATGCTCTGAAGGTTGAAGCTCTTATCACCGTCGACGGATGTAAGTGCTGTCCGCAACCCAGCACCCACGCTGATACTATGGTTGTCGCCAATCTCGATCGTGCCCCCCGCGAACGATAACGACGCGATTGCGATTGCGACGAACTTGAAAATATTTTTACTCACCACTTCGTAGCACCTCGTTGTATAAAAAAGTTGTTACACTCTAATATATGCAAATTTCGTGCCAAACCAAATTAATCAATATAATCAATGAGTTGAGATATTTTCCCGGCAGCGAATTGGGCCCAACCGCACGGACATAATGCAACCTGTGCACCCTTTTGGTGCACCTCGGTTTAATCGCCGAATGGATTAATCTTCGTGGTCCTACATCGCGTCTATCCAGGCCCCAATCAAGGCGACGCCCTCCGCATCAACCTGGTGCTTCGCAATAGGAGGCATGGCGTCGGATCCAAGCTCTCGCATGCGTTCCCAGACGACGCTGGTCTCTTTGCTGCCTGGGTTCACAAGAAAAGGATTAGTGATGCCTAGGTCTCCCTTAAGGGGCGCGACACCGATCACGCCCATATCAGCCTCAACAGTGTCGACTCGAAAATCGAGGGCCAACCCCACGTTCGCCCCGGGACGATGGCAGCTTGAGCAGTTTACGTCCAGATACTCCCTGGCATTGGGAATGGAATTGAACGCCGCATATTCGCTAACCCGCTTGATGCCCGTGCTAAAAAGGTCGATGTGGTTGTAGGCACGAAGTTGATTGTCGGTCAACGTCGAGTACTCGAAGTCTCGGTTAAGCTGACGGGTCTTGGCACCCAGCCCAAATCCCGCTGCACTGTTGTGACACGCTAAGCAGTCGGTGCTTGATAGGTAGTCGTAGCTAACACTCGTGACGTCGCCCGTGATGCCAGTGATCAGTAATTCCTCCGTCTCTCGGCGCTCGACCAACGCGGCATCCGTTTCGCTATCATTCCAACGGTACGTGAAGCCCGCCCAGTCCTCAGAACGACGCACGAGCACACGAGTCTCTAGCCGACGCATCGAATCGATGTCTCCCTCATCCATCTGCATCCCCAGGTGTTGAACCAAAACGGTGCCATTTGGATACGCCCAATTCCCGGTCGGACTAAACTCAATCCTCAAACCGTCAGGCACAGCAAGCCAGCGGCGCACGTTAGTACCCGAAGAATACGCGGGGACGTTAACGTCGTATTCAATGAAACCCGAGGCCGGCGTTAAGGTCAGAATGTCCGAAAATATATTCGTCATCGACAACTTGGTCGGCAGCGACACGGCGCTCGATGATTCCTCCAAACCGTATATCTCGCCACTTCGCGCAAGCAGAAACAGCTCCCCATCGTTCCCTTCGCCGAAGGATGCGAGTTGGCTGGTCGTCGCGATATTCTCATTGAAAAGCACGCTCGACCCACTGTAGCCAAGACTCCAAACCGATCCCGAAACGAAATCTCCGTATATGTACGTGCCGAATAGCGAGGGCATGAGCGTGCCTCGATAAACGTATCCACCGGTAATCGAAGACCCCTCGGTGCGGCCGTATTCGTGAATTGGCGGAATAAAATTCGAGTCCGGTGACGATGTGGAGCATCCCGCGTAACGCTCGGTTCCTTCAAACGCGCACCATCCATAATTACCACCAGCCTCAATGATATCGATCTCTTCGAGCCGATTCTGGCCGACATCACCAGTCCAAAGGTGCCCTGTCTGACGATCGAATGAAAAACGCCACGGGTTACGCAAACCCATGGCGTATATTTCGTCACGGATGCCGTCGTTATTGCGGAAAGGGTTGTCCAAAGGGATGTCGTAGGCATCGTCTGGATCCTGCGGATGTACATCAATCCGCAAAATGGTTCCAAGCAGCGTCATGCCGTTCTGACCGTTCCCGTCGGGATCGCCGCCGCTGCCGCCATCTCCAAACGCAAGGTATAAGTATCCGTCCAAGGGTCCGAACGCGAGCATCCCACCGTTGTGGTTCGCGTGGGGTTGTGCGACCCACAGGAGTTGTTTTTCGGTCTCGAGCTCGATCCTGTCAGTCGCAGCATCCCAACGAAACCGCGAAATGACCGAACGCCGCGGATTGGCTGCACTGTAATGCACGTAGACATATCGGTTCGTGGAAAATTTGGGGTCAAAGGCGAATCCCAACAAGCCCTGTTCGTCATAACCGCCTTCGAACAACACCACATCGGATAGATCAAACACGGCTTTTTTCGTCGCAACCTCAGGATCGTTTTCAAACACGTAGACTCGCCCCTCTTGCTCGACCACCACGAGTCGATCCTCATCCGGAATCGCCGCAAGAAACACCGGGAGATCGAAGGTCAATCCGGAAAACGCTTCGGCCACGTTAATGTTGCCGGGTTCGGTGGAATCGGTAGGTACAAGAACGCCTGCAAAATTGGGTCGTCGGTCAATACCAAAAATCGACGCCGTCTCAACAATTCGTTCCGCGGTGTACGCTTCGATGTCAGATGGGCTAGTACGCACCGCGGAAGAACTCAGTGCACCCGCAATCAACGTCTCGTCTCTGAAGCCAAATAGGTACCGGAGAAGCAATAGTCCGTCAGTCAACGCGTCCGTTTCGCCATTGCCATCAACATCGAGTTCCGCAACGTTAGCGCGCAAGTACGCTTCAATGTCTCCCGCATCCGCCCGCAAGGCGCTACTTGACACGGCACCCTCACTCAACGTCGGTCCGGAAAAACCGAAGAAGTAACGTAAGACGAGCAATCCATCCGTTAATGCTTCGGTCTCGCCATCGCCATCGATGTCGAACGAGAAGTCACCTTCTGACGATGACGCGTTCTGGGTAACCGCCAAGAACAGACTAGCCGTGATCGTTAGCCAAAATCGCCTCAACGTATCGCCCTGCTCCGGAACTCGCCCACTGGTCGAAAACCTACAACACAAAGGATCAGTGTAGCTAATCGATGTTCGGTCCGAACACCTCCGTCGTTCGCTTCGATTGTCCGCACACAGCGTCCCTAAGTCCTTTCGCTTGCTCGCGAAAGTCTTGAGGGAGGGGGGGACAAAAAAAGGGTGCCGTTGGGTACCCTTTTCATCCACGGCGTTCGCCGGCCCTTAGGGCCAACGAACGCCGGCGATTGTCACGCGCTAGAACGCATGCTTGGCTCTCACAAAGAACATCCTGCCGCGTGGATCATGAATGGAAAGCTCGATTGAGGCTCCAAACGCACCCAATGGGGTGGGGTATTCGTCGGTGATATTCCGTCCACCAATCTCGAGCACCGTGTTGCTACCACTACCCGTTAGTCCATCTATCCGACGGGTGTAGGTTAGGTCGTAGTATGTCAGTGCATCGATGTCGACGCTCGTCCAGGCCGCATCCACTTCCTTGTTCCAGCGAGCCCGCAGTAACAAGTTGGAGTTATCCCTAGACCAGTTGACGGTTCCGATCGCACGCTGCTCGGGTAGCGTTGGGATAACGTCGATGCCGAGGTTTTGTTTACCGACCGCATCACCTGTAACACCACCACCCAAGTCATAACTGAACTCGTCAATGTGGGTAGCTTCCAATCCGACCCGGATGCTGCCGTAATCGTCGGTATTCCAGGTGTAGTTGGCATAAACGTCGATCGCTGTATGCTCCATGACCTGCGCATTCAAGTAATACGCGTTCACCTGAACGATCGTATAAGACGGTGCACCGCCTCGAACGATGTTTGGATCCGCGCAACAATTGAGCCAAGCGATGGCATCATCACGATTAACGTTGGTCGTATCCGCCTGCGGATAAGCCTCTAGGAATTTAGAGAAATCCGCATCCACGACACGCGGCCCCCGAAGCAACGTGATTCGATCCTCAAAGTAGTAGTTCGAATAGTCAACACCGAAGTTCAGGTCGCAGTTATCACAAAACTCGGCCAGTGCCACGGAAAAACCAACGTTCGTGATTTCCGCTTGCTCCGGATCGAGATCCGGATTGCCTTGGAATACGTTGGTCCGATATGTCGCCTCAAGGTCGTTAAACAACAGGTCATTGGTCGACTGCAAGAACGAACTCTTCGGCGTAAAACGTTGGTCCATGCTCGGGGCAATGAACGCCGTCGAGAAAGAACCCCGGATCGCTAGCCAATCTAGCGGCTGCCACCGAATGGCTATTTTTGGATCGTACGAGGAACCAATACCACTGTAGGAGGAATACCGACCCGCAATCTGCATCTCGGCGTAACCAAACTGGTCGTCGTCAACCAACGGCAGCGCGATTTCCAGGAATGCGGATTGCACCGAGTCTTCCGCCGTGTAATCGAGGGAGCAGGCGTCGTACCAGTTGTTGCACTGGTTCTCGTCGCTCCTGGCATCCCAATTCAGCCTGGTTTTACGGTACTCGAGGCCAAACGCCCCGTCGATCGAGCCCGCCCATCCTTCGTGCAACTCTCCGGTAGCGAGCAAGTCGTACGTAAGCAATTTGGTCTTGAGCAACCGGATCGCGTTAATGTCGATGGAATCCGCGACAAATTGCGTATTCGGATAGTCACCCAGGTTCGGGTTTCTCCAAGCACCTGGGTCGGTACAGACACGGTTCTCACAGTTAAGTGCGCTGGTTGAAAACGGATTGTAGTACCGATATGACTCGGCGAGGTCCGTTACACCCGGCTCAGGACCGATCATGCCTTGGAGTCCAAGAAGCACAGCTCGGTAACTCCCGTTTTTACGGAACCGAAGGTCGACGTTCTGTTGCATACTCGCCGACCCCGTCAAATCCCAGCCGTTATCAAAACTGTAGTTGATCGCGTGATTCATCCGGTAGGTGTTGATGTCGTAGGTCGCGTACCCCAGGTTCGCGCCTGTGGCATCAACGTTCGACGGTAATGTTCCCAACTTGCCGAACAGGCGCAACGCGGCGATCGTTACGTCTTCGTTAAAGGGGATCCCTGACGAAGAACTGAACGGCAGATCGGCGAGAATCACTTCACCCGCATCGTCCCGATCGGGTACGCCGTCACCGTCCGCGTCCGCCGCAAACAACAATTCATTTCCGCTCGCATCGACCGCACCATCACCATCACGATCGTAGAACGCTCGGTAAGGGTTGCCGGGGTGATCCCCCATAATGCCACCCAGTATCAGGTTAATGTCGCGAATACGGCCACCCGGGTTGGTGGGAGATCCACGGCTCCGTGTTCGTTGCCGCGAGTAAATGATGTCCGAGGTGTACACCATTTGATCGTTGATTTGATACTCGTAGTTTAGATACGTGTTCAGCACTTTGTTCGGGGTGACGAAATTAAAGAATTCACCGAAGTCGAACCGACAAATCGCGCCGGACAGACGGCCACTGATGTTGTTACGTTCGTTACCAACCATGTCGGCACCGTTGCCGCCAGGACTCTCGGCCACGCCGCAACCGGGATCAGCCATCTGCTGCATTCCTGTAATCGCCCCCGCAGCGTCCCTCACCGGCACGTTGTACGAACCCGGGTTACCCGTACCCGAACTCGACACACTACGTCCTAACAGGTTGGCCCGCTCCGTTTGGTAGAGGGCTGACCTTTCGCGATGCTCCATGGCTAGGGTGAAATATCCTCTATCCATGGTATCGCCGATAACAAAGTTGACGACATATTCTTCGTGATCACGGTGGTGGTCAGTGTTGAAAAACGCGCCAATTTCGGCACCCTGAACACCCTTCTTAGGGATCACGTTGATGACCCCCGCCACAGCGTCCGAGCCGTAAATGGCCGACGCTCCATCCTTCAGGATATCGATACGTTCAATCGCAATTTGAGGTAGGAGGTTGTTCAGGTTGCTATCAAGCACCCGTTTACCGTCCAAAAGGGTAAGCGTTGCACCCCCTCCCAAACCGCGGAAGTTGGCCCCGGTTCGGTTTCCCTCCGGGTTGGTTACCGAGTAGTGCGACGCAAACGCGTCCGAGCCATAGTTAAACGTCTGGTTATAAATAATCTCGCCAAGTGCCGGCGTGGCTTCAGCCTGAATTTCTGCTGCCTCCAGGACCTGCAAAGGTGATGCCGAGTCAAAATTGTCGCGCTTAATCAAAGATCCCGTAACAATGATCTCTTCGATCGAGTCATCCGCGTCATCATCTGCTTGTACCTGGAAAGACCATGCCAGCCCACCCATCACAAGCCAGGACAATCCCTTCATTAAAAGGCGTCCCGGTACTGCACCGTTTCCTCGTTTATATGTGTGCATTACCTCTCCGAAGTTCTTAAGTTTTCCCAATTATCCATTAATCATAATGGTCCATTAGTGTCAACTTGTGTCTTTGTTGTAACGTATGTTCGGCCCAACCCTGCTAACTCTCGCGGGAAAGACGAACGCCACACCGCCATTATTTTTCGAGTTTTGGAACCGAACCATCTTCTACATCCCGACAAACAGCGTGTTTAACTGATCTTGAAATGAACAACGAAGCCATTCAATTCGTGCGAAGACGCAGCCCTGAGCTGTTTGCTGGCGGTAGTTCACCGGGCCGTGTCATCGCTTCAAATGTTGCCTTCGCCGCGGCGGTTTTAGGGGCAGAGCACGTTGACATCAACGAAGACACGGACTGGTGGATCGTCGCCAGTGAATGCGACTGGATGTGTCCGCGACCTCCATTGTTTAACGACTGCATGGAACTCTTTGATCGAATTGTTCCATTTCCCGAGCAGGGTCCAACTAGCCACCGTCCAGAAATATACGTATCGGCGTACTCAAACAGGGCTTACATACAGCGAGAAGGCTCTGTCACAACCCTCATTGGACCCACGGTAACCGCCCCAGAACCACATCACACGAGAATTCCATCGTGGTGCGCAAACGTACTCGCGTTTCGAACAGACGGGATCAGCGACTTCTTGTAGCACACTGAATTATTTATCGTCCCCTTGGGCCTTGTTGATCACGGCCACCGGCTTCGCTCACCCTTCACGGCCGAGAGTCCATTTCGTGCCCATTGAGTTCAGCTATAGCTTCGCCTGCACCATCCTCCATCTCAACAAATCCAAAGCCACGCGACCGCCCCGTCTCCCGATCCGTTATTACACGGGCAGAACTAACCGAACCAAACGCAGCAAATAGCTCGCGTAGTTGTTCGTCGCTCGCGCTCCAGGAAATATTCCCTACGTAAATGTTCCTCAAAGCCCCCCAATAAACTGCCGAAAGATCACGCGCTATATCGGCTCCGGTGGCGCGCCACTTCCGACCCATCGGGACTTACCGTAACGCTTGATCAGATTCGATGCCACGGCCAAACAGCAACAATCAGGGATCTCGAAACTCCCAGCAAATAAAGGCTCAACGCCGGCACAGCTACACGTTAAATCGAAAGTGAACGATGTCGCCGTCAGCAATTACGTATTCCTTGCCCTCGAGGCGCCACTTGCCCGCTTCCCGGGTCGCCAACTCGCCTCCGTGTTTCACGTAGTCCCCGTAGGCAATTACTTCTGCTCGAATAAACCCTTTTTCAAAATCTGAATGAATGACCCCGGCGGCAGCTGGGGCCAAGGTCCCAACCGGGATTGTCCATGCGCGCGCTTCTTTAGGACCTGCCGTAAAGTAACTTTGAAGACCTAGAAGGTGATAGCCAGAGCGAATGACCCGATTAAGCCCAGGTTCGTCGACCCCGAGATCGGAAATAAAATCTAGCTTTTCGTTGTCGTCAAGTTCCGCAATTTCCGACTCAATTTTGTTGCATACGGGAACTAGCGCTGACCCATCCGAATCTGCAATAGATGCCACTTCCGCAAGCATAGGATTATCTTCAAATCCTTCCTCATCGACATTCGCTATGTACATAACGGGCTTCGCCGTAATGAAATGACAATCTTGGATTGCCTCGATGGAACGCTCATCGAGGTCCAGGTTACGAACGCATATCCCCTCATCAAGAGCTGAGATGACTTTGTCGACGACCTCAAGGGTCGTACGTGCTCCTTTATCGCCCGCGTTGGCCATTCGCCTGAGCCTTTCATGCACCCGGCTAGCCGTATCGAGATCAGCCAACGCCAATTCAGTATCAATGATTCCGATATCGTCTGCCGGCGATATGCGACCAGAAACATGAACAACGTTGTCATCTCTGAAACAGCGCACTACGTGGGCGATCGCTTGAGTTTCTCGAACATGCGCAAGAAACTGATTGCCCAATCCCTCGCCTTCGGAAGCTCCCGCTACGAGGCCAGCAATGTCAACAAATCCCATAACGCTGGGAACTATCCGCTCCGGCCCAACAATCTCCGCAATGCGATCTAATCTTGGATCGGGAACCGGGACAATGCCCGTATTCGGCTCGATCGTACAGAACGGGAAATTCTCGGCCTCTACCCTCGCGTTAGTCAGCGCATTAAATAACGTGGACTTACCAACGTTTGGAAGACCGACGATTCCGCAATTAAATCCCATTAAAGATCAACGTGCCGTTCGTCATGCGCGTGAAAGCGCGTCATTGCTTTCTGCCAACGGCCCGATAGCGCCAATTGAACGACCTCATCATCTAACCAAGCGCTCGATCGCTCCATTTCAAGGTTATCGGTCGACATCTTCTCCCGGGTGAGATATGGGGTCATCCTCGCCGGATCACCGGGATGTCCTACGCCGATGCGGAGGCGAACAAAATTATGTATGCCGTTGAGTGCTTCAATGACACTCCTAACTCCATTATGACCGTTGTGCCCACCGCCCAATCTGATTTTTGACACCCCTAGTGGGAACGCTACGTCGTCGTAAACGACAAGTATTTCGGATGGCGCGATCTTGAAAAAAGCGGCAGTTGCTCCAATAGCCTCGCCTGAGACATTCATAAATGTCGTGGGAAGGAGAACTCGCACCTCCTCCCCAAAAAGTTCCGCGCGTCCAAGCTCACCATGGAAACGAGCCTCTTCGCTCAATGTGATTTCAAATCGCTCCGAAAAATCTCGTAGCCAGCGTTCGCCCGCGTTGTGACGGGTCAAGGAGTATCGACGCCCTGGATTACCAAGTCCCACGATCAGCCGTAGATCCGCCACTCCGGCCTCCCCTGTCGACGACCCGAATTATTCGGGGTCGGAGTCGCCAGCCGATTCGTCCGACGCAGAATCGGCCTCATCAACCCCACTCTCGGGCGAATCACTCGTTGCAGAACCTTCTTCCCCAGAAGCAGCGAGGGCGTCCTCGTCAACGACGTCTAGTTCCTCTTCAGTTTCAAGTCGGGGGGCTATGACGCTGGCAACTTGCACATCGCGGTCTTCGTCGGCAGAAGCCAACGCGACAATAACTACGTCTTTGGGCACCGTAAGGTCCGATAACTTTATGGAATCGCCAATTTCGAGGTCCGCCATATCAATCTCAAGAAATTCCGGTAAGTTTGCAGGTAAGCAGCTAACTTCGATCTCGGTGAGATTATGCGTGACGCTTCCTCCATCGACTTTCACTCCCGGACATTCTTCCTCGTTCAAGAATCTCAACGGGATCGCAACATTAATTTCCCTGTCCGCTTGGACCCGAAGAAAGTCGATGTGCGTAACCTTCTCAGACGCCGGATTACGCTGTAGATCCCTCACAACAGCTTGTTGGGACTTTTTACCCAATGAAACTTCTAGGATCTGCGAGAAGAACGATTCGTCCTGCATCGCCTTGAGGAGGTCCTTATAATGCACGACGAGTGGGATGGGGTCGTCGCTACCTCCATATAAAATCCCAGGCACCTTATCTTCTTTTTTGCGCAGACGACGGCTCGCCGCTTTACCCATTAATTTGCGACGTTCAGCGTTAATCACAATTGAGTCGGCCATCTCGGCTCTCCATTAAATAGACTTTGTAACGAATCGAATCCGACCCTTCGACATGTGTGTCATCGCAATAACCAACTCCTCTTTACTCACTCGACGAATCGCGTCTCCGAAGAATCGGTCAAGACTGGGCTGGCGAATCTTGCCACATCTCGTCGCCGCCTCAAACAACGGGATACACCTGTCGCACCCTTCACTTCTGCGTCAAAGGCCCTAAACTCATGCGCCGCCTACCGATAAAACGATCACTTAAGCAACGCAAGTGACAACCCTATAGGCTCATAGAGCTTTCAGAGCAATAGCCACTTTAGATAACCAGCTAGGGCTGTCGTCGATATCGTCTACTAGGATGGCAGTAGGCCATACTCTTCACCAACCATATTCGTCGTCGCCAATTCGGTGGCCTTGTCTATGGGCTTGTTGGTACTGGCGGGATCAGTGTCCTAAATTTGTTGCGCTAACGTCGTTGCACTTTTGTTTGGCTGGGGTGGCAGGATTCGAACCTGCGAATGCCGGGATCAAAACCCGGTGCCTTACCACTTGGCGACACCCCATCACAGAGTCGTCCCGGTTCGCGACGGCGAGTATTCTGGATTCGCTCCCTGCGGCGTGTCAACGCAATCGTATCTGGTCGATCGCAATGTCAAAAAGAAACGATCCAACCGTGGGAGTCAAACGGATCCATTCAAAGTACTTAAGGCAAGGTCCAGCGTTCAACAAGTATCGTAATCTTCGTATCTCCTTGCAAACAAATAACGCGGTAGGGCAACCTCTGTCCTCCTACGACCCGATAGTCGCCATAAGCTAAATTGAAGCCCAGTTGGTTGAAAGCGATCAGATCTCCTTGATCATCACGCTCTATGTCCCGCGCGGGGGGGTGGATTTTGGGTCGACCAAGTACCCAGATACGGAAGGCATCAATAGGCGTAGAAATACCAAAATATTGTTCTAGGATTTCATCGGGACTGGCACCGTCGAAGCGCTCTCCATTAGCGTTTTGCATAGTAGTCAAGGTCGCATCGCCGACGAGCCGTGTCTTACCTTGACCCAAGGGTCCCCACAGAGTCATCTCAAATTTACTTCCGGACTGTAGCCATCGAATACTCGAACGCATCGCCCCATCCAGACTACGAACCCCTATTCGACCCTCAAGT
Source organism: Pseudomonadales bacterium (assembly GCA_022448765.1). Classification (GTDB taxonomy): domain Bacteria; phylum Pseudomonadota; class Gammaproteobacteria; order Pseudomonadales; family Azotimanducaceae; genus UBA11889. Next base: position 8,081 of record JAKUTI010000023.1, on the reverse strand, counting down.
ATAAAATCAGCGTCGACCGGCAAATCGGATCGAGGAACCGAACTACAAGACACAAAGAAAATTGGGAAAAAAAGCTTAATTAATAATGGCTTAGGCATCTTCGCGCCAATCTCTTGATGACGGTTCTGATAGTATTACAGTATCCACAAATTTGGCCCTGACCATACCAGATCACGATGGCACTTCTTGTTATCGGCATAAGTTTTCACACGGCCGACGTGTCCCTTAGGGAAAAGTTCGCATTCCCCGAGAGCGAAATAGTGCCCGCCTTAAAGGAACTGACGAACTCAGTCCGTGGTTTGACGGAATCGGTCATACTTTCTACCTGTAACCGTACAGAAATTTATTGTTCAATCGAAAGAGCGGCTCACGAAAATGTGGTCCGCTGGTTTCTTCGAAATCGCAAATGCGCCCTGAAGGAATTCCAATCCATCAATTACACGTACTGGGACCTTGAAGCTGCGCAGCACATGATGCGCGTCACGTCCGGTCTCGATTCCCAAGTTCTTGGCGAGACGCAAATCGCGGGGCAAATTAAGAACGCGTACGATTCATCTCGACGGGCAGACGTCCTGGGTCCCGAATTCAGCCTATTGGAAAGTCACGCGTTACGAACCGCTAAAGAAGTTCGTTCTCACACCGATATCGGTCGTAATTCCGTTTCGATCGCGGCTGCGGCGGTGACTACCGCTCATCAAATCTTTTCCGACCTATCTACCACCCGGGTGCTGCTTGTCGGCGCGGGCAACACGATCGAATTGGTGGCCCGTCATTTAAGGGCAGCCGGCGTCGGGCAAATTACCATTGCGAATCGAAGCCTCGAGAACGCACGTGTCCTCGTAGCAAAGGTGGCCGACGATGCAATTGGCTTATCAGAGATTGCAGACGTATTGCACGCGTACGATATTGTTATAAGTTCGACGGGGAGCCCTGACCAAGTAATCGCTAAAATAACCGTCCAACAATCACGACGACGACGACGATACCGACCACAATTTATGGTGGACATTGCGGTGCCTCGAGATATCGACCCCGAGGTCGCAACACTCAGTGGCGTCTATCTCTACACCATCGACGATCTCACGTCAGTTATCGAAGAAAATATCGAGGGCCGGAAGGAATCCGCGAAACACGCAGAAGAAATTATCACCGAAGCGGTCAAGCGGTACGAACGCGAACTTGGCGTAAGGAACGGTCAAGAACTCATAGAATTTTTTCGTCAATCGGCGAACGACCTTCGAGACTCAGAGCTTAAACGAGCTATCGATCGGCTCAATTCTGGTTCAGATCCTGGCGAATTGTTGTCGAGGTTTGCACACGATCTAACCAACAAGTTAATTCATTCGCCGACTTTAACAATACGCAACGCGGCGTCAGATGATCGGAAAGACATACTCGACTACATACGTAAAAGCCTTGAGCTCGACTGAATCGTCATGTCACTAACAGAAAACGTCATCGCGAAACTTGAAGGCCTTGCCGAAAGACAAGAAGAATTAACTCGTTTGCTTTCAGATCCTGAGATCGCCAACGACCGGAACCAATTTATCGAGTTGGGTCGAGAGTATTCGGAACTCGAACCGCTTACTTCTCAATATCGACGGTACCAGAAGTTAATCTCGGATCTTGAGGACGCAACAGCGTTGTCCTCTGATACCGATCGTGAAATACAAGCCCTAGCTGAAGACGATATCGCCTCGTTAGACGTCGAAATCGAGCATATTGGTCATTCAATCCAAGAGCTTCTGCTACCGCAAGATCCCAACGACGCCTCGAACATCTTCCTCGAGATTCGAGCAGGGACTGGAGGCGACGAAGCAGCTTTATTTTCTGGCGATCTTTTTCGCATGTACCTGCGCTGGGCAGAATCGAAGGGCTGGCATGTCGAGATCCTTAACGATAGGCCGGGTGACCACGGTGGTTTCAAAGAAGTTATTTCTCGTATCCGGGGAAACCAGGTTTATAGCCACATGAAATTTGAATCCGGCGCACATCGGGTACAAAGGGTTCCCGAAACTGAGTCGCAGGGACGCCTTCATACATCAGCATGTACCGTAGCAATTATCCCAGAGGTAAACGAGATCGAAGAAGTTGCAATCGACAAAAGCGAATTACGGGTCGATACTTTTCGTTCGTCGGGAGCCGGAGGCCAACACGTCAATAAGACAGACTCGGCCGTCCGACTAACACACATTCCCTCGGGGATTGTTGTTGAGTGCCAAGACGAACGGTCACAGCATAAAAATCGAGCTAAAGCGTTGACCTTACTGCAATCTAAACTCCTTGATGCCGCGAGGCACGAACAACAGTTAGCACAATCGGAACAACGCAAGTCCTTAGTGGGTTCGGGAGATCGATCGGAACGTATCCGCACCTACAATTTTCCTCAAGGCAGACTCACCGATCACCGTATTAACCTCACTCTCTACAAGCTCGACGAAGTCATGGAGGGGCACTTAGATCAGATTGTCGAACCTCTCACCCAGGAACACCGCACTGATGAATTGAGAAAGCTAAGCGAACGTGAGACAAGCTAAAACCATTTACGATTGCCTTTTCGATGCTCGTAGGAAACTGCCAAGTCCAGACGCAGAGATACTCACTGCCACGGCCCTCGGCCTAGAGAAATCAGCCTTATATGCATTTCCTGAAAAACCCGTATCAAACAAAGAGGCGGAGCGTCATAAGGATTGGCTCTCAAGACGCATAATTGGAGAGCCATTCGCCTATATACGAGGGGAAACGGAGTTTTGGGGACTAAATCTAATCGTCAATCCTGGAGTGCTTGTCCCACGTCCAGAGACCGAGACACTTATTGAATGTGCGCTGTCTTTGATAGATAAGGACAGTGAGGTACTTGATCTAGGTACTGGGTCAGGTGCAATTGCATTAGCGTTAGCCCAGGAAACGAACGCCAGAATAACCGCGGTAGACATTCAGCCCGAGTGTGTCGATTTATGTACGCTGAATGCCGACCGACTTGGACTTAATGTGAAAGTCAACATATCGGACTGGTTTACCAATATTTCAAGTAGTTTCGACTTGATTGTTTCGAACCCACCCTACATCGCCACAAACGATCCACATTTGACACACGATGGATTAGCGTTCGAACCTCTAATTGCCCTAGAAGCGGGCGTAGACGGGCTAGAGTCCATTCGAACTGTCGTTAAAGAATCGCCGGCGTACCTTCGGTCGGGAGGCCATCTATTGATCGAACATGGCCACGACCAAAGGGAGCAAGTTACATCATTGTTTGCGACATCCGGTTTCACCAAAATTGAAAACACCGCGGACATCTCAGGGACACCTCGAGTTTGCAGTGGCACCAAGCCATGAACGACGAACAACTGCTCCGGTACAGTCGACAAATTATGTTGCCCGAACTGGATATCGACGGTCAGGAAAAACTTGGACTTGCCAGCGTTCTAATTATTGGCCTTGGTGGACTTGGATCCCCTGCCGCCATTTATCTGGCCGCTTCGGGCGTCGGCGAAGTTACGTTGGTTGACGAGGATGTCGTTGACCTAAGCAATCTGCAACGTCAAATTGTTCACCGCGAGGCAACCATTGGCGAAACGAAAGTTGCTTCAGCTGAAAATACAATCAAACAAATCTCTTGCGAGACAAATATAACGACGATCCCACGACGGCTACGGGGCGACCAACTATTGAAAACCGTTAGTCGTGCCGACGTCGTTGTTGACGCGACGGACAACTTTGAAAGCCGCTACGAAATAAACGACGCGTGCTTATCGGCGCAAACTCCCTTGGTTTCGGGTGCCGCCATTCGTATGGAAGGCCAAGTGGCCGTGTTCGACCCTCGCAAAAGCGATTCGCCTTGTTATCGGTGTCTTTACGAGGAGGGCGACACCGAAACCTTGAACTGTGCCGATAACGGCGTCTTAGCTCCGGTGGTCGGAATTATAGGGACGATCCAGGCAATGGAGGCCATCAAGATCATATCCGGTATAGGTGAAACTCTCTGCGGTCATGTGCTTTACATGGACGCCAAACGCATGGAATGGCGTCGGCTCAAGCTACTAAAGAATCCCCAATGCCTTTCGTGTGCACCAACGAGGTGAATTGGAATTGGTGGCTCAGCACCCTGACCAGGTCGTCAGTCACCAATGACAGATCGTTAGGACCACCAAAATCTTCGACTTGTGACATCTTTAAATTGGCGTGTCCACACGGATTGATTCGATCGAACGGTTCAAGGTCCATCGCAACGTTTAGGCTAAGCCCATGGTAGCTGCACCCTCTCCGTATTCGTAAACCGACAGAAGCTATTTTGGTTGCTTGAACGTATACCCCGGGCGCATCTCTTTTCGTCGTGGCTCCTATCGAATAGCCAGCCAATACGCTGACGATGCTCTCTTCGATGCCATCGACCAAACTGCGCGCGTTTAAATCCATTCGACGCAAGTCGAACAATAGGTAGACAACCAGCTGCCCAGGTCCGTGGTAAGTTACCTGCCCGCCGCGGTCCGCATATACCACCGGAATATCGCGGGGTTCTAGGATATTTTCCCGCCGACCCGACTGCCCTTGAGTAAAAACCGGCGTGTGTTGATTAACCCATATTTCATCTAACGTTTGTTCATTTCGCGAGTTAGTGAATGACCGCATGGCCTTCCACACCGAAACGTATTCGGTTAGACCAAGACTCCGAACTATTAGATTCACTCGTTACTATTCTATGAGGCCGGCAAGGAAAAGATAAACGGCGTCGAATAGCCGATCGAAAATGCCAGCCTCGTCAATATTTCTCTGGGTGACGAGAGGAGTTTGCAGAAGATATTCATCTTCCATGAGGACGCGAAGAGAGCCTACCTCCAAGCCTTTTTCTAGCGGCGCTTCAAGTTGCTTCGGCATGTCAATTTCAACGTCCAAGTCGTCGTAATGTCCTCTAGGGAACGTGACATGTACCGGGTTCAAGACGCCAATCGGGACGTTGTCATTTGTCCCAAAATACACCCTGGCGTCGATCACCGGTTCATCCGGACTGTATAGTCCTCGAGTTTCAAAATAACGAAAGCCGTATTGCAGCAGTTTTTGGGTCTCTCGCGTGCGGACCTCATCGCTGGTAGCACCCATCACGACACTAACCAACCGCATATCGTCCCTTTTGGCGGATGCCACCAAGCAATAGCCGGCCGCCAACGTGTACCCGGTTTTAACACCGTCAACGGTCCTGTCCCGCCATAGCAAGCGGTTTCGATTCGGTTGCCGAATGCCGTCGAAGGTAAATTCTCGCTCAGCATAGGTCGCGTAATGCTCAGGAAAACGATGAATTAATTCGCGAGTCAACACCGCCATATCCCGAGCACTCGTGAAGTGACCCGCCTCGGGCAGTCCAGTACTGTTTAGGAAGTTAGTACTCGTCATTCCGATCGTAATCGCATGCTGATTCATGACATCCGCAAACGCGTGCTCATCGCCCGCCAAGAACTCCGCGATGGCTACGCTAGCGTCGTTACCAGACTGCACAACAACGCCCATTAGTAAGTCCGAAAGCGTCACCGTCGTGCCTTCCTGAATAAACATCTTAGAGCCTTGCGTGCGCCATGCATTAACACTAATCGGCACTTCATCCTCGAGATTAATTCGCCCCGTCTCTAGTTCAGCTGCGACAACATATCCCGTCATGACTTTCGTAAGGCTCGCCGGGGGAAGGGACTCGTCAGCATTCGACTCAACAAGCACCCTACCGGACGCAGCATCCATCAAGATGTAACCCTTTGCCGATAAGTCAGGCGCTTTTGGCAAAATAATGTTTCCCCGAACCGAGTACGCGGTGACCAACAGAAGGACGATCGTTCCCAACGTCCTAATACGCCGACTGTACGTTTTCTGAGCCCACCACATGTTTTATTCCTCAATAACTTCGGGTGCGGGAATGTCGTGCATAACTGCCAGGGCCACCAACCTTTCCGCTTGGTCTCGATTCGCCAAAGGACCAGCTCGGACTCGGTATCTACCCTCGTCAGCAACGCGTACTACCGATGGAGTGGCCTCCGAAATACGACCAAAAACCCTTGTGACGGCATCGGCCCGATCAAAATCCTTGAGTGCACTGGTTTGCACGAAATATCGAGCCGTGATCGATGGGGCTGCCGGTATCGGTAGGATCTTCGCCTCGGGCTCAATCACTTCTAGCCTAACCATGGCGGTGCCGACCCTCTCAAAATCCAGTTTCACGGCAGCGGCATAAGAAAGATCTATCACCCTATTCTCATGAAACGGGCCCCTATCGTTAACCCGAACTATTGTGCTTCGCCCGTTGTCCAAATTAGTAACGCGAACGTATGACGGAATAGGTAGCCGGCGGTGAGCGGCGGTCAAAGCATACATGTCGTATCGCTCACCATTCGCCGTTTGTCGGCCATGAAACTTGGTACCGTACCAAGAGGCGTAGCCCTCGTTGACATATCCCGTAGCATCGGACAAAACGGTGTACGTTTCGCCGAGGACCGAGTAGGGGGAGGTATTACCGGCTGAGACACGCTCCTCACGTCGAACGATTGGATCAGGAAGGTTCTTGAGCCAAGCTGGGGGATTCACGGGTCCGAAGTCAGCATCCTCGGTAGATATCAAAGAATTCTGGCAGCCCAGAATCATGCTAACAGCCAACATCCCAATAACCTTGAAAACACAACTAATCCTCACAAGCGACCCGGTTTGCTGACGTCGCCCCGACGACTGCGAATCCCTTCGGCAAGTTGCACAACAGCTAAAGCGTACATGTGACTGTGGTTGTACCTCGTAACGACGTAAAAGTCGTGCAGACCCAACCAATATTCCCAACCGGCGCGACCTTTTAATCTAAAAAGAGCGCCGAGTTCCTCATCGGGCAACGCTACTGATCCCATTCCCACTTCTTGAAGTTCCGCTATCGAGCGCTTGGGTTTTAGACCTTCATTCGCAAACTGGTCAACTCGTTGATCGACGACCGTAACCGGCACTGCAATTTGGCCGTCACCTTCCCAACCATGTCGAGAAAAGTAATTGGCCACGCTCCCAATCGCATCAACGCGGTTACGCCAAATGTCCCTAGTCCCGTCACCGTCAAAATCGATCGCATATGCTCGAAAGCTGGACGGAATAAACTGTCCGTACCCCATTGCTCCGGCGTATGAGCCGGTCAGATCAAGAGGATACTTATTTTCCTCCTGTGCCAACAATAATAGTTCTCTTAGTTCCCTCCGAAAAAAACGCGCTCGAGGTGGGTAATCAAACGCGAGAGTCGAAAGCGCGTCCATCACTCGAAAACTTCCCGTATTACGGCCGTAGTTCGTTTCTACGCCTATAACGGCAACGATAATTTCTGGCGGAACCCCGAACTCTCGTTGGGCACGATCCAACGTAGCTTGATTTTCTTCCCAGAACTCGACTCCTGAAGCAATACGAGTCGAGGTCACAAATATTTGTCGGTATTCGTGCCAAGATTTAGCTTTCTCGGCAGGTCTCGACATTAAGTCAATAATGCGCTGCTTCTTTTCTACTTGTCCGAAGATTTCGACAAGCTGTTGCTGGTTGAATCCGTCTTCTACCACCAATTCATTAATAAAATCCTTTACCGAGTCCCGGCTCTCGTAGTCAGCAAATATCGCTAACGTGAAGATACTGAGCAAAATAGATGAGAGCTTCATGCGCATCCCGCTACCTCCAGCCACGATGGCTATGAATCGACATCACTATTCCGAAGCTGACTAGTATGGCTATCGCAGAAGTTCCACCAAAACTAACCAACGGGAGCGGTGCTCCAGTCACGGGAACCAAGCCCGATACCACAGCAATATTTAGGACCGCGTTGATAAAAAAAGTTAGTGTCAGACTACCTGCCACCAATCGACCAAATGTGTCGCCAGCGAGCACCGCAATGTGCATTCCTCTTGCCATCACGAAAACATAAAGAATAATTAACGTTATTACCCCAATAAATCCTAGTTCTTCTCCAATTACCGCCATGATGACGTCCGTCTGACCCTCAGGAAGAAAGTCTCGACGACTCTGAGTTCCTTCAAAAAGTCCCTTTCCGAGAAGCCCCCCGGAACCTATCGCCGTGGTCGATTGAA
>JAKUTI010000229.1 GCA_022448765.1 Pseudomonadales bacterium | reverse complement strand
CAGTGTGGGCAACGGCTTTCGCGCGAGCCAGTTTGCAGGGTCCGTCATGGTCAAAAGCGAAAACAAGACCAGCGTACACGCTGACCAGAACTGGATACCCGCGCCGTTTCCTGAACATAACTGCGTGATCACGTTTTGCACGCCGTGCGAAGGGATGACGGCGGAAGGAGGCGCTACCCGCGTTGTTCCGGATAGTCACCTACTTCGCCGGCACCCGACGGTTGAAGAATCGCTCTCAGAGACCATTGCGATCGAGGTCGAAAAAGGTGGTACCGCCGTCTGGGACGGCTCGGCCTGGCACGGCGGCGGGCGGCGAACCATTGACGGCACGCGGACCGTGCTTCACGCGACTTATCAACGGCTTTATACCCAACCGATTGATGACTTTAGCTATTTGCTCGAGGACGAGGAATACATGGCCTCCGCACCGGAGGGCATGCGAGGACTCTTGGGCGAAGGGTTATTTTTTGGCACGGGTAGTGCTGAGGGTGGTGTTGACATGAAGAAATTCACCGAGGCGACGGTTCGCTCCAAGCTCTAGCGTGAGGCACTCGCTAGAGATTAACTGACGGAAGAGCTTCTAGATTACGAGGCGTCTTGCCGTACCACACTTGACGACATAAGAAAGCCAGACGGAGATCCGTGATTTCCGAATGAAGTGGCTTTGCAGTAGGTAAGGTTCATATGGAACAACCAATGGACGGATTCGAGGCTCAAGAGGGTGCGGTGTTTCGTGCCGGGATGTTTGCCTCGCTAAGAGTTCGTGATTTTAGGTTGCTGTGGTTTTCGAACCTGGCCGCCTCTTTTTCGATGCAAATGGAGACAGTGGCACGGGGCTGGCTGATCTACGACATGACGGGTTCACCGCTCGATCTGACGTGGGTCATGCTCGCGTACATGCTACCGGTGCTCGTTTTCTCATTGGCCGGTGGTGTCATGGCCGATCGAATGCGCAAGAAGTCGATCATGGTGACTTCGCAGCTGCTGAACGGAGTCGCGACCGTTCTGCTTGCGTACATCATCTATTCTGGCGACGTGACGTTTGCACACTTCATCTATTTTGGTCTTTTCAACGGCACGGTCATGTCGCTCGGGATGCCGGCCCGTTCGGCCGTGATCCCTGAGATTGTTGGTGAGGATTCCATTGTTAACGCGATGGCGCTGCAGAGTGCGACTTATACGCTATCGCGCATTTTGGGACCCATGGTTGCGGGTGGGCTAATTGCGTATTTTGCGGCGGGCGACACATCGTCCACGCTCGGGGTGGGGGTGGTTTTCTACGTCATCGCCGCTCTCTACATTGGCTGCGCGCTCGCCACGGGTCTTTTGCATTACACCGGGAGTCCGGCTTCTGGCGAAACCTCCGGAATGATTGCAGACGTCGTTGAAGGTTTTCGATACCTCCGTCGCGAGCGCATCATCGTCGGGTTATTGATCATGGGATTTCTGCCCATGACATTCGGTTATAACGTGATGTTTTTGTTACCTGTCTTTAATGTCGACGTCCTTGGCGGCGGCCCCGACGATCTCAGTTTCTTGGTCTCCGCGATGGGCGTGGGGGCACTTGTCGGTTCGCTTGTGTTGGCACGTCTTGGCGACATTGGTAACAAAGGCCGCGTACTATTTTTGTCGGCCTATTTTTGGGCCGCGTTTCTTCTTGGATTTGCTGTCTCTGAAACGCTTTGGTCGGCCATGGTGTTCGGCACATTCGCTGGACTTTTCGGTACCGCCATGGGTTCTCTCAACATGAGCGTCGTGCAGCTCGCCAGCCGGCCCGAAATTCGGGGCCGGGTGATGGCCATCATGTGGATGACGTACGGATTTATGCCGCTCGGTCTTATCCCTATCAGCTGGCTTGCGGAAGCTGTTGATATTGAGACTGCGTTGGTCATAAGCGCGCTTTTGCTTGCGGGCTCGATGGTGCTTCTGGGAATTTTTTATCCTGAACTCAAGAGAATCGACAAAGGTCACGCAAAGAACGAGAGGGTCCTAAGTACTGGCGCAGTGATAGAGACAGAACAGGATCTATAAGGAAGGGGATTCACCTGAGCGCCGACGCTCGAGTTCTTGGAGGATTTCTTCGTGCCGCTTCTTGTTGATGCGGTACATGAAACAGAACCCGAGGCCCCCGTAAATAATGATGTAGTAGATGGGCCCCATCATGTACAAAAGCCCGTCGATATGTTCTTGCGTCAATGTGGCGGCCGACGCGTTTTCCGGAAAATCAATGAATTCTAGATAGAACCCCGAAAGCAAGCCCCCAATACCCCAGATCGCTTTCATTCCAAAGGTCCTTATTGACATGATAAGACCTTCGGCACGGTTGCCTGTTTGCAGCTCGTGTTCGTCAGCTATATCGGTCAATTGGGAATCGATCACGATTGACACCACGGGATAGGTGATAAACGCTAAGAAATATATGCTGAAGAAAACAACGAGCAACCAAATGCTTCCGTTCGCCGGAGCCCAACCCAATAAGCGAAGACAGTACGGTAGTCCAAGTAAGAAAGCGGTGATCGCGAGCGTCGCGATCACGGCATATTTCTTATCCAAATGCCGGGTGAAATAAACGGAGACAGCGACACAAAGTAGCGCGCCGGGAAGTCGGATGATGTCACGGATAGCGATTTGTTCACTGGTGAACTCGAACGCATAGATCAAGGCATACGTTCCAACCGTCGATGTAATTCCGCCCGCAATCGCCAGGACCAGCCAACACGCGACGACCGATATATACGAAGGATTAACGAGCAGGACGCGGATATTGCGCCCTATCAGCTGAAGCGCGTCGGCGTAGGTGGTTTTGACGCGCTTCATGTGTTGGTCTTGAGCATGCAAGAAAGGTATTTGATCGGCCGTTCCGAGGGTGCACAGCATGACCATTACGAAGCAAAATACGCCACCTAGAATGGCCAAGGTTTGATAACGCGACTCAACCAACATGCCGTTTTGATCGCCGTCGGTCGGAAAGACCACGAACATTAAGAACACGCTAATCAGGATTCCGCCGACCATCATGAAGCTGCCGTTCCAGCCGAAGATCGATGTCCGTTCGTCATAGTTGTCGGTGAGTTCGGCGCCGAGAGCGGCATGAGGGACAGCGTAAAAAGTTTTCGCAATCCTCACCCCGACCATGGTTAAGGTGAACCACCAGAAGAGGCCTTGCTCGGATAAACCGTCGGGTGGTTGATACATCAGGTAAAAGCAAAGCCCGAGGGGGAATGCGGCGCCGAACATTAGGGGATGACCGCGACCCCAGCGCGTTTGAACGGAGTCGGACAATCCGCCGACCAGGGGATCGGAGATGCCGTCCACGACGCTCGCGATAAAAAAAGCGGTACCGCACAGTGCCGCGGAGACTCCCAATACCTGGTTGTAAAAGAGCATGGTCGTGATGCTTGCCGCTGAGACCATGGCCTCTTCCAGCGCGCCAGATGAAAAAGCAATCTTGGTTCGTTTAGGAAGTATGCGTCGACGAAACGCCGGATCACGGACGGACGCTTCGCTCATGCCGGTGCGCGCCTACGGCCTGATGAAACAGCATGCGCGTTCGAGAACATCACGTTGACATCGATGGCACGAATTAGTAACAGAACGAAAACTAGCTTGCTGCTTAACGCAGGAAGTTTTCTGGAATTATCTGACTCATGCGAAGGGATCGATCCCAGTCCGCATCATGCCGCCGACACGTGCGTAGTCTGGGTTATGGGAGTCTTCGTATGGATACAGTGATTTGCCGATCACGCGTTCGAGTTCAGGGTACTTTTTGAGGAGCTGTGGAGACGTGGTCTCGTAGTTCTTTTGTACCCGCATGTAGGTACGCATATAGTTTTGCACGAGGGTCACCCGGAGTCCTGGGTTGGTGCGTGCTTCAGAGGCGTGCCACGTAGCGCCGTTCCAGATGGCGAGTGAGCCGGCCTTCGCGATTAGCGGGACAAATTTAAATGGCGTGTTCTCTAGGTTGGCTTCGTGGGGCATGGTGGCACGGCCCTGGTGATGACTCCCCGGGACAAACACCGTAGGTCCATCTTCCGATCCGCCATAGTCCGTGCAGAGCCAGGAT
>JAKUTI010000228.1 GCA_022448765.1 Pseudomonadales bacterium | reverse complement strand
CGTATCGCGTGGATTGCCACGACTACCAACGCGGCAGCAAGAAACACAAAGAACAAACCATACCAATACATCAAACAACTCCCATGAGCGCCAAGAATGCACCAAACATCAGCAACACGGCACCACCAACCACCCATTGATGAACGGTGCTAATAAAGGTATGAACGAAGACATCAGCCGCGTTGTCTTCTGTTTCAATCGTAAGGCGGGGTTGAGTGCCAGACCCAATAGCCTCTTCACAACCGACACCGATGGTGGTGTCTTCAGGTAACTCTTCCTCCGGTTGAATGGTCATGAGTTTGTATGGTTATTGCTAATCGGAATCACCTGTCTCTACAGCGTTCCTGCCTCCAAGATAGTCGCGGCACCCGCTAGCGCTCGTGCCAGTTGGATTTTCAAGGGCGACCACCCTGATCGACCAAATGCCCCTACGTTACACCCCTTTTTCTATCCAAAGTCCAGTTAGCCAAAAAACGACCTGCAAACACCCGTATTGGGAGCACGAGGCGACCCTTCTAATCGACGGCAGGGCGGAAACCTATCGCACGGTACGTCCGAGACTCACTGTCAAACGTAAAAATGATTCCGTCTTTTTCGATGACTTGAGGAATACCATCGTGGACGATAATGCCGACGCGTTTGCACTCGTCGAACCCAAACGCTCGGGTGTCCATCCAATCGTCATCCGCTTCTGACCATTCTTTTCCACGCGCTTCCCAGCACAAGTTTTCTTTCATCCAGTCCATCTTTTGTATGGCGTCATGCTCCGTAAGCTCTCCTTCAACAACCGCATTTTGGAGTTCGTCGTGGTACGCGATAGCTTCTTCGTCTCCAAAACACTTTCGTTGAGATGAATCTTCTTGAACCAATCTCGGCTTGACTATCCCCGATTTAATCTTGTGATCATTGTTGCTCTCGTGATGGTCACCGTTGGCCCCTACACACGCCAGAAATGCCGCAACTATCGGTAAGTATTTCATCCAATCCATTCCTTAGCTTTAAACACGTTTGCCTTTCGACGTGGCGCTTTGATCAAACGCCGCGAAGTCGCTCATGACCTTGTCGAAGCATCGAAGTGATCCTCGCCGAACATACACCGCGAATAAGCGTCGCGCCCAAAAAATAGTGAGGGAGCCGGAATGATTATTCACGTACCAAAAGCGCTCAAGAAATTACTATGAGGCGGGATTTTGCGGTAGACCGGTGACCGCGATCTCGTATCCATCGAGATCCCTGAGCCCAAATTGACGTAATCCATAATCTTCTAGCTCGATAGGACTAGGCGAGCATCCTTTAAGATCCAATTGCCGCCAAATTTCATCCAAGTCCCTAACCCCGATGTAAAGGACAACGTCGTGATGGCTGCCGGCCGATCGACGACGAGTGTTACTTCGTTCCCCATGTTCGTTCAGCATCAATCGAGTCTGACCCTGACGCAGGCTCGCCCACCGAATCGCTCCGCCTAACTCAAACTCTTGTTCTTTTTCGAATCCAAATATTTCGCTATAAAAAGCCCGTGCTGCAGTCACATCCTCCACATTTAGTAGAACTGTAAAACTCTCCAAAACGCGTACTCCTTCGCAGATAATATTGTTGATGCGCGTATATGCCAGGCCTATTGGCTCGTCCTCAAGCCACGTTGTAACACACCACACCAATAATTACATACCAATAAACAAATAATCATAAGATATTGTTTTATATACATTAGTTAGGATATCAAGCCGACCATATTTTTGATTACTCGGGCCACGATTCGGTGCCCACGTCGGTCAGATAGCCGATACACCAATACCGATTCGGATCCCAAGTCTTGACTTGACGGGCATTGCTTGGAAACTTGAGGTTCAAGGAGATCAACACATGCGTAAATCGAACAGTGAGCCAGCGGGACACGCGAACGCGTTAACCCTCGAACAGAAGCGCACCTTGTACCGTGACGGCTACATCGTACTGAAAAAAGCGGTCTCCGAAGAACAGGCAAATGCCGCCCTCGCAAGAATCGGCGAGGCAAAAAAAGGAGAGTACATCGGCGGCGAGAAAGTTATGCTCGATCTGATCAACGCTTCGTCCATCACCCCCATCCTCAATGACGCGATGGGAGAGTTTGATCCGCCCATTGCGTGCCAAGTGGGTGTAACCCCAGTTAGCAAACCGAACGGTCGATTCACTAATCTCGGTTATCGCGACGAGGATCTGCCTTATTACAGCGCTGGAACACACATGGACGGCAGCATCACCATAGCTCCACCCCAAGAGGTTCAAACTGGCACACCCGAAGAAATTTACGCGCGTCATTTCGCCTCCGGCCCGAAAGGCGATCTAGGTCGAAGCCCTGACGTTATAGGACACAACATGGTCCCGATGTTTGAAGACCCCGAGATGACGCTTGGCCTCGGAAGTTTCACAGCGTTCGTATTTATCTGTCTCAACGATCAAACCATTGAGGGCCGTGGGCAAACTGCCGTTCTACGTGGCGCTCACCACGCCATGGAAAAGTTCTTTCGTATGCAATACCAAACCAACGGACACCTCGGACCTGAAGGACCCGAATGGCCACGCCTTGACTACGACTGTCCCAATCGCTGCGGCATGGTTTATGTACCGCAAGCGGTCCAAGACCAGTTTATCGACGAGTCCTCCGAAAGCACCCCCGACGGAAAGAAGTGGCCAAGGCCAACCCAGGTACTTATGGACAAAGGGGATGCCTGCATCACGCTTTACCACATTCCGCATTCTGGAACGCGAAATGAGCTCGGCACCGAATCGAGAAAAAATATGATATTTCGAATTCGTAACAAGAAACGACAGCCCGACGTTATGGTCAACGGTATCAGCGACCATCCCGATAGGGGCCAACGCGGCGAGTGGCTGAAGTTTGAGGAGGGAAACGACCCTTGGGAACGTTCGAAATACGCAATGTGCAACATGTGGGACGAATGGGAAGGAATGCAAGAGGTCGTCGCCGAACAACAAGCACTCGAAAAAGAGGCCCTATGACTACCACTACCGACAACATTGACGATTCGCCAACAACGCTGACGTTGGATCAGAAACGTTCGCTCTATGAAGACGGTTACATCATCCTTCGAAACGCCGTTTCGAAAAAATTGGTTCAAGCGGCATTGGATCGAATTCACAAAGCTAAACGGGGAGAAAACATAGGAGGCGAATCGGCAATGACCGATTTGATCAATGCCTCATCCATCACCCCGATCCTGACCGAAGCAATGGGTACATTCGATCCTCCGGTCTTCTGTCAGGTAGGCGTGAGTAAGGTCAGGGAGCCCGGCGAACACTTCAACAACCTCGGGTATCGGGACAAGGATATGCCGTATTTCAATGCTGAGACCCACATGGACGGAAGTTTGACAATCGCTATTCCGCAAGACGTGCAAGAAGGTAGCGAAGACGATATTTATCAGCGATACATCGCTTCCGGACCCAAAGGCGATCTTGGGCGGAGTCCCGACGTTATCGGCCATAACATGGGGCCTTTGTTCGATGACCCGGAAATGACCTTAGGTCTAGGCAGTTTCACGGCCTTTGTCTTTGTGTGTTTGAACGACCAGACGGTGGAAGGCCGTGGACAAACTGCCTTGTTACGCGGCGCGCATCATGCAACCGAAAAATTCTTTCGCTGGCAATATGAAACCAATGGCAAGCTTGGTCCCGAGGGGCCAGGCTGGCCAAGGCTCAACCACGAAGCGCCCAATCGATGCGGACTCGTTTACCTGCCTGATGCCGTACGAGATCAATTTATCGACGAAACCTCGGAGTCGACACCTGATGGCAAGAAGTGGCCAAGGCCAACCCAAATTCTTATGGATGCTGGTGATGCGTGTATCACCATGTACCACATTCCTCATTCAGGGACGCGAAATGAATTGGGTACCGAATCGAGAAAGAACATGATCTTTCGTGTCCGCAATAAAAAACGGCAGCCTAATCAGATACACAATGGGATAACAGACCATCCCGACCGGGGTCCTGCAGGAGGATGGTTAGAATACGAAGAGGGTAACAATCCTTGGGAACGTTCCAAGTATGCAATGTGCAATATG
>JAKUTI010000227.1 GCA_022448765.1 Pseudomonadales bacterium | reverse complement strand
AACCCAAGGCAAGATCTTCGTAATTGCCGAACCCACCGACCGTTAAATTCGCCTGCCCGAATCGCCATGAGTTGGTACACAGCCAACCCACGTCGTGCATGGGATCGCCGACGTGCGCGAGCTCCCAATCCAGCACACCGACGATTCCCGTTGAGTCGACCATGAGGTTACCGTTTCGAAAGTCATTGTGAACCAGAGTCACGTCATGTCGGACCGGCAAATGTTCGAGCAACCAACGTGCCGCGTAATCAATCATCGGTTGCGGCGTGTTAAAGCGCTTATAGCGCTCCCACGTCTGACGAACGAGGTCCTCCGGAGTCCGAATTGTTAGCTTTTCTAGAAGCCAAATCGTCTCCAACTCGATGGCGTGGATACGGGCAAGAATCTCGCCGCATTGCTGAGCCAGGCGGGGGCGGACGGCCTCGAATTCGCGTGAACGCACGATGCGGGACCCGAGGGTTTCGCCTTCAAGCCACTCCATAACAAACCCCTCACCGAGACTGTCAGACTCTCTCAAAACGTAGTGCACTTTTGGCTCGGGTACCAACGCAGCACCAGCTTTACTGATGAGGAGCGCTTCGGTGGGGAGTCCAATAGACTCCTGTAAGTCGCTATCGACCTCAGCCTCCGGCCCACCAGGGGCACGACGAAGACATAGCAGCCGAGTGCCCTTCGCAGTTGTTACCGTCAGCTTGTAGGTTTCTTGACTCGCGCCGCCCGACAACCGCTCGGTCGATACCAGACCTATGCATCCTGGTACCTCTCGGACGAGAACGCGGCCCAGATTCTCATCGAGCGCCCCGCTCATCTAACGTTCCTCAGCGCACTTGAGCGCTGGTCAAAACCCATGGTTTACCGTCTCACGTGGAAGGTCAGTCGATAAACACTACCAAAGTGGGCGTGTTGCGACACAGGAAGAACCCACGAAGTTCGTCTCTCCTTATTCACCAACTAGCCAGGATAAGAAGCACAGGTTTAGGATTCATACACTTGATTAACTCAACGGAACAAGCCAACGTGGTGAAGACAACAATCATCCCCACTATCCGATATGAAGATTGCACAGAAGCCATCGATTGGTTGTGTGCCACCTTTGGATTCGAAAAGCACCTTGTCGTGCCGAGTGAGAGCGGCGGCATTACCCACGCTCAACTCGTTTGCGGAGCGGCTATGATTATGTTGGGCGACGGCCACAGAGACGACGGCGACCCGTACGGAAAACTCAATAGTTCACCCCTGGAATTGGGCGGTCAAAACACAGCCGGCATCTATATGGTTGTCGAAGATGTGGACGCCCATTACTCGAAGGCGCGAGCGGCGGGTGCCGAAATCTTTTCGGATATCGCGAATCAGGCCTATGGAGGGCGGGGCTATGGCTGTAAAGACTTAGAAGGCCACCTCTGGAGTTTTGGCTCTTACGATCCCTTTGAATGAATAAAACCGGCCACCTTGCTGCGTTCCTGTTCTTATGCTCTGCGTGCGCTGACCAGGAATCGACCAGATCCAGGTCAGAACAAGCGCGCGCCGTCTTACTGGAGGGCAGCGGCACATACAGTCGCAAAATCTCTACCGAGAATCCTCAAGCACAAGCTTTTTTTGACCAGGGCTTACGCCTCGCGTGGGGGTTTTACTTTCCGGAATCGATAGCGTCTTATCAGGAAGCTGCTCGCATCGACCCCCATCACCCCATGCCTTTTTGGGGCATGGCCCATGCGATGGGGCCAAACCCCAATTCGCGCTACGCACGGATGCCAGACGACCCGCAAGGTGAAGGGCTCAAGGCCATCAACAATGCGCTAGAGAGGATTGATCGGGCCAACCCACTCGAAGCAAAGTTGATTCGGGCGTTGCACGTGCTATACGACCAACACACCATCCCCGACCAAAATGACCGGGATCAGGCATACCTGACGGCTATGCGCCGCCTAAATCAGAACTATCCCAACGATCCCGACATCACTGCACTCTACGCCGCAAGCTACATGTCTATCAGACGCTGGGACTATTGGGACATGGAAGGCAACCCCAAAGCCGAAACGATTCCCGTCGCCGAGGCACTGGAATACAACATTGCCCAAAATCTGTCGCATCCCGGCGTGCTGCATCTACACATTCATCTCATCGAAGCGTCCCTTAAACCTGAACGCGCACTCGTTTCGGCCGACGCGCTTGAGGCGACGCTGCCCATTGCCGGTCATGTAGTCCACATGCCGGCGCACATCTATGTCCGAGTGGGTCAGTACGGGAAAGCCATCGACTCTAACGTGCGTTCGCAAGCCGTGGACCGGCAGTTCGCCAAGCAGTGGGGGGATCATCCCTTGCCAAACATTGGCACGTACCCGCTGTCGCACCGCATCCATGCTGGTCATGCCCTCGACTTCATCCGTTATGCGGCCACGGTGCAGGGCAACTACAAAACCGCTATCGAAACCGCGTGGCGAATGGCCGACCGAATAACGGGCGATCCCATCACGGTTCCGGGAGGACAAAAGCGTGTGTCCTCCCCATGGCTGGTACTGAAGATCTTCGGCAAATGGGATGAGTTGCTGGGCTTAACGCCCGCGCATCAAGGTACGCCTTACCTGGATGGTATCTGGTCCTATGCGCTCGGCAGCGCTCACTTAGCGAAAGGGAACACGAAGGCGGCATTGGAGGAATTGGCTAAACTGAAAACGAATGCTAAGTCGCCCAACGCAGATAATTACAGGATCGGTGCTACCCCCGCCTCAGCCGTCTTGCAGTTGGCAGCGTTCGGCCTTGAAGGCGAAACATTAACGGCTCAGGGCGATCTATCGAGCGCCATCGAGGCATTTCGTGCAGGCGTGGCAATCGAAGATCAGAACAACTACACGGAGCCCCCCGACTGGGCTCAACCCATGCGTCACTATTTGGGCGCGGCCCTCCTTAACGCTGATGAGCCAGAAGCAGCGGAAGCGGTTTATCGGAGGGATTTGCAGTGGAACCATAACAATGGCTGGTCGTTATTTGGTTTACATCAAGCATTGACCGCCCAGAACAAGGATGGCGAAGCTAGACAGGTATTCAAGCAGTGGCAGCAAGCATGGGCCTCGGCCGACGTCACGCTGACAGCCTCGCATCTATAATTGTTTCCCTCAAGGATGGACGTGAGAAACGACATCACGTACATATCAGTTTCCATTAAACGATGTACAAACAAAGCTTTAAGCGGGTACCGCTACTCAGTGAGAATACGTTGAATCAAACAAGGACCTATAGGGAATAAGGATGTCGAATCCATTGGTAATTTACGGTGTGCCATTTTCTCAGCCTGTTAGAGCGGTCTTATGGCTGATGTTGTTGAAACGAAAGCCTTTTGAGTTGGTTTTAACTTCTCCGGGTTCTGCGTCTGAAGGCGGTAGTCGTCATCCTGACTATCTCGCCAAATTCCCGACCGGAACAATTCCTGGCATGGAAGACAAAGAAACGGGATTTGTGTTGTCAGAATCTCACGCGATGATGTGCTACCTCTGCAATCTGCATAGCTGGACAGATTTATATCCCAGCAATCCCGAACAACGAGCCAAAGTTGACGAGTACTTACATCTTCATCACAGAAATACGAGAGAAGCGTCTATTGGCTTGATAGCACCTAACGTTCGAAAGGATCTAAATTTTTCCGAGGAGTTTCTGAGCAATGCGAAGGCCGGTATAGATAGAACGTTCCGAGCGATAGAAGGAGGATGGTTAGCGCAATCTCGTTACTTTACGGGCGATGAGTTAACGATTGCCGACATGAGTGCCTACGTTGAAATAGGACAATTACGGAGCGAGTTCACCAACGTCTACGACTTCGAACCTCTTCCCAACATACGAAGGTGGTTGGACGATATGCGTCAAGTGGCTTATCACGATGAGGTTCATGCGTCCTTATACGAGTTGGGCGATATAAGTGCCGAAGCTCCTTCCATGGAGGGAATCATTAACGCCAACAAGCAAGGGTTTCGTGTCCTTCGAGAGCAACTCGCTGGCATGGAAGATTGATTTCAGTTCACTTGATTCGACAAATACTTGTTACCGGAACGTCTGCTCGCTGGAACAATTGTTCATCACGAGCTCCAACAGCATGAAAGAAAAAGTAGAACACCCCCGG
>JAKUTI010000226.1 GCA_022448765.1 Pseudomonadales bacterium | reverse complement strand
ACCGTTGGCGTGGATCGGAGCGCACACATCAACAATCAATCTGGGTACATCGATCATGCAAATTTCGGCGCGCTCGCCCGCGAGCGCTGCCATGCATGCGATCACTCTAGATTATATGTCCAACGGCCGACTCAAACTCGGTATTGGCGTCTCCGGCCCGCAAGTAGTGGAAGGGTGGTACGGCCAGCCTTACCCCAAGCCTCTCGCGCGAACCCGAGAATGGATCAGTATTTTCCGCAACATCGTCGCTCGGGACCAGCCGGTTTCCTTCGATGGCGACCACTATCAAATGCCCTATCAGGGGGGCACCGGGCTCGGCAAACCACTAAAACTTATTCAACACCCCGTTCGACCCGATATCCCTCTCTATCTAGGCGCGGAAGGACCGAAAAACGTGGCCCTTGGCGCGGAACTCTGTGACGGCTGGATCCCCATGTTCCTTTCGCCCTATCGCATGATGGACGTCTATGAAGATTCCCTTGCTCATCGACCGCCTCACTTCGACATCTCCGCGACGGTACCTGTGATCATTGACGAAAACATTGATCGAGGACTCGCCCAAATCAAGCAGAATGTGGGCTTCTACGTCGGTGGCATGGGGGCCAAGTCATTCAACGTCCACAAGGACCACATCGGTCGACTCGGATTCGGCGAGGCGGCCGACCGAATACAGGAATTGTTTATGTCAGGACATCGCGACGAGGCAATGGCCGCTGTGCCAGATCAATTGGCCGACGAGATCGCGTTAGTGGGGCCTAAAGACCGCATACGGGACCGCCTTGATGCCTGGAAAGACAGTCCAGTTACGCAGTTAAACGTCGGAACACGCGACCTGGACACGCTCAGGTTTTTGGCCGAAGAATTGCTCTAAGCTCCGAGGGAAAAAGTTACAGCGCGACGAACAAAAGCGCGAAACTGATCGACACAGCCTTGCTGATACTGGGTAAGCTGGCTAGTTCGCGAAGCTTTTCGATACCTCCCACCAAGCTCAAACTCGCCGCGTTGACCACCACGGGCGTTCTGCTGACCACGAGAACCCGCTTCGGCGTCAGCCGTACAACGAGTGCATCTGCCCGGATTGGAACTCGCTGGCTCATCATCGCGAGTTCGCCAACGAGTTGTACAGTTCCGCTGGCCCCTTCGGCTATAGACTCGACCTCAACCGGATCGAACTTGAGCGACACAATCGCTTGCGGAAACTGAACGGTTTGAAAAAGATGTTCTCGCATCCCTTCATCGCGAATCGGTATGAGCGTGTCAACACTTGCGAGGTCAATTGAGATTTCTGCGGTGCCGTTGATCGAGACTTTTCCGGTTAATGTTCTGAACCGATGAGCCTCGGCTAAATCGCCGGCTTTCACGGTCACAAAGCTCAAGTGAGAGCCTTCGTTATCAAGGACCCAAGGCTCCGCATGCAATCCCAGGGCCGACGCCAATACCAACGTCATGGCAATAGCTTTATTCACTCAATCCACCCTGTTCCAAATACCAACACGCCAACGTCAAAGACTCTCTTAGCTCATCACGAAACTGCATGCACCCCTCCCCCTGAGCGTTCCAGTTTCCATGTAGCTCATCTACCAACTGTTCCTCAATTCTCGCAATCTAAGAAATACCTCTTTCGGTGCAGGTTGATCAGGCAAGTCGGAGAAAGATTCCCGGAGGTGTTCAATGACCGTAGGACTCGTTAAACGAAAAAACGTATTGATGTCACGTTCAACTTCAAGCGATGTCACCAACGGTTTTGCCGGATCATACGACCCGCCAAGCTCCTCGAGCAGCCGCTTAGCTGCCTGATTGTCCGGTTCACGGTCCAGCGTAAAGGCGAGGTTGTTCGTCATGTAGTCGTGGCCCGGATAAATTTCGGTCGTCGCCGGCAACCGGTCAAGTTGGGACACAAAGGTTTCATAAAGCTCTTCGGGGTGACCGCCACCATGGCAGTTTCCGGCACCGGCATTAAACAAGGTATCGCCAGAAAACAGTGCCGGTGTATCGGTTTGTGCCAATAAACAGATGTGACTCATGGTGTGACCGGGCGTATCAAGCGCGAGCAGCTCAACGCTGCGGCCGACTTTGACGATGTCGCCGGCTTTTAGTCCGGTGTCCATGCCAGCTATCTTGGATCCTGCGTTTTGATGGGCGAGAATCTTGGCACCTGTTGCATCCACCATGGCCGCGTTACCACCGGTGTGATCGCCGTGCTCGTGGGTGTTAAGAATCTGGGTGATCTCCCATCCGCGATCACGCGCTCGCGCAAGGCATTTCTCGTGATCAAGAGGATCGATGGCAAGCGCTTCACCTGTCTCGCTACACGCCAACACATAATTGAAATTGCGGTACGCGTTCCCAGTCCAAATCTGTTCTATTTGCATACGACAGCTCCTAGTTTTGAATTCTTGCTACCACAACACGGGTTCATCCGGTTCCCCGCGCGCGTATCGCTCCGATATCCATCTCTCTCAATTTCAGTTCTTCGCGCAAGCGATGAGCCTGACCTGCCAATCCTTGCAAGTCGTCAGGACGATGGGCATCGGAATTGACGATGACCGGGGCACCCACCTCCGCAGCGAGCTCCCAAAACGGTCTCCAAGGGTATAGCGGGAATGGATCTTCCGGTTTCTGCCGTGCCTGCTTGCGCATTCCGAGCGCATTGATCTCCATGCCAACATCGAGGTCACGCGAAGCCTCCAAAATGTCTCTTGAGCACGCGGCCGTATCAGCATCCCAAGTCTCGTAGCAGTTACCGAAAAGGTCCGGGTGTGCGATGAAATCAAACAGTCCAGAGCGCATCATATCAACCGTGTAGTCCGCATAGGCCCGAAGACTAGGCGCGTCGGTTGTTCCGCCATAGGTCCCCACCCATTCTCCGTCATCCAGAAAAAAATGGGACGCTCCGACGAGAAACTCAAAGCCATATTGACCGAGAAGCTCGTCCGAGTAAAAAGCCTTAAATTCGGGTACGTACTCGCATTCCATACCTTTCAATATCTTAAGTTCCGGAAAGTCGAGGCGTCCTCGATCAATGGCTTCCACGTAATTATCAAGGTCCGCGTACGGCATTCGAGCGGCAAGCCAACGATCGTCCGGTAACGCCGTGTGATCCGAAAAACCCAACGTCTCCATTCCGAGTTCAAGCGCGCGCCGACAGTAGTCGTCGACATCTCCCTTCGCGTGCTTGCAACGAAACGTGTGCGTATGAAAATTGTGTTTGTGGTCACGATCTTCCATTAATAACTACTCCAAGATGCGATAGGCGCGGGCTGCTGTTCCTTGAAATAAATCTAGTTTTTCGTCCGGACTCATGTGGATCGCTAACCTTTTGAACGCGTTCCACAACACATCATAACTGCACCAATTTTTTTGAACCGGGAAGTTACTTTCAAACATACACCGCGACGGACCAAAAAGTTCGACGCAAGTTTCGATCCAGGGTCGCCAGCTTTCCGCCACAATCGACGAGCTTGGCGGTTCTGATCCGAAAGCTCCCGCGGTCGGTTTGCGAATCGGCAATGCCCCCAACTTAATAAAGACATTGGGCCGCTTCGCAACCTCCTCCATCGATTTTCGCCAGACAGCAAACACCTCGTCGTGTTTGTTTTTATAACTACCTCCTAGAATGGGCGAACCAACATGATCAAGAATGACCGGGATTCTAGGGCACCCGTCCAGTAACGTGACCAGTTCCAAGAGCTGCGTGTGATAAATCCAAACGTCCAGGGATAAGTCCCGCGACGCCAGTAAATCAACGCCCTTTCGCACACGCGGATCGGCAAGCAAGCCCTGTTCTCGACTGATATTGGGGATTTTCGGGTCTGCATCCCACCCGCACGACAGTCGAACGCCCCGAAATCTTCCTCCTCCCCTTATTGCGTGCGCGTCCAGCGTAGCTTCAATCCCGTCCCTTGCGAGAAAGTCAACGCCACCAAAAAAAACGTCACACAGCCTGGCATCGCCGTAAAGCCCGCTGGCACTCATTGCGGCGATACCGACAACGAACTCAGTTTCACCGACAGGCTTTAGATGTTCCGGTCCCGCCGTACGGTACATCGACCGACATTCGGCGAATACGGTGGCCGTCACACGGTGGCCCGACGTGACGTCGGCAACCAATTCAGGGAGCAGGTAGACCCC
>JAKUTI010000225.1 GCA_022448765.1 Pseudomonadales bacterium | reverse complement strand
ATATTTCTCGTTTTATAAGACACCCCGTCCACGGAAACGTGATGAGGATCGTGAATTTCCGCATGACCTGTCGCGCAAGTGACGCCCAACGACTCATAACGAGCGATCGAATCCTTCGGTGCAATGGCAGCGACGATGCGGTGCACTCTCGCCATCACCGCTTCGAAATCAACATCGCCGTGCACGCTACGTAGTCCGTAATTTGTCGCGCCACTTAGTTGATGGGCGGTCTTAGCGGAAGCAATCAAAGCCTTCGAGGGCACACAGCCTGTATGAAGGCAATCACCTCCCATCTTGTTACGCTCGACGAGCACCACACGAGCTCGGGTCGTAGCCGCCACCATTGCCGCCACCAGCCCTGCGGAACCCGCCCCAATCACAACCAGGTTATGATCGTAGCGCATCACCCCGAAAGCCTTTTGATGCCAAGCCAATCCAGGAACTTTCTGGCCCCGAAAGGAAATAGTCCAACCAAAACGAATGCCACGATGAGGCCAGGGTTGAGAATGTCCGCAACCGAATTTAGGTTTCCGATGCTGGATCCGGCAAACACGTATACGCCCGTGCCGGCCAACATGCCCAGTTGGCTGACAAGATAGAAATTCTGCAGACGCATTTCGGTCAACCCCATTACGCTATTTACAGCGAAAAAAGGAACCAGTGGCACCATTCGCAAGCCAAACAAATAATAATTCCCATCTCGTTCAATACCCTCATTCACGCGAACCAATTGTTCGGCAAACCTTTTTTGAATCCAATTACCCAGCAGAAAGCGCGCAATCGTGAAGGCAAGCGTTGCTCCGATCGAACTCGCAAATGAAACGAGAACGAGACCCCATCCGAATCCAAACAGCGCTCCTGCCGCCAGCGTCATGATCGTCGCACCGGGAATCGAAAGAGCCGCGACAACGATGTAGGCTAAAAAAAAGCCTCCACGATAAGTCCAAGGAGCAGCTGCAACGGCTAAGGTCAAGTCCGCCCTCACGGCTTGAAAGTACGAAAGGGTCAAGTATTCGGTTGCATCGGAGACCAGGATTAAAGCGACCATAGCCAGCAAGACGCAGGCAAGAAACGCTCTATTCATCGCGACAAATTCAATGGCAGTAACAACGGCGTGAAACAACCGATCAAACACTCACGGCCGAACCGAGGTAGCCATAGCCTTGAAGGAGTTATGCCGATGCCAACATCTCTGCAACACGCTTTCCAAAATAGGTCAGGATCCCATCGGCACCGGCCCGTTTACAAGAAACCAGCGCTTCTAGGATCACTTTCTCTTCCAACCATCCGTTATCGATCGCAGCCACATGCATCGCATATTCGCCACTTACCTGATAGACGAATGTTGGTACTCCGAAACTCTCTTTGACCCGCTGGACCACATCGAGGTAGGGCATGCCCGGTTTTACCATCACCATGTCCGCGCCTTCCTCCAGATCAAGCGCGATTTCTCGCAGTGCTTCATCGCTATTGGCAGGATCCATTTGGTAACTCATCTTATCGCTCTGACCAAGGTTTGACGCAGATCCAACCGCGTCACGAAACGGGCCGTAATAGGCCGAAGCATATTTCGCCGAATAAGCCATGATCTTAGTTTTTACGAAGGCATCAGCTTCGAGCCGTTCTCGAATAGCACCTACTCGTCCATCCATCATGTCGGACGGCGCAATAACGTCGGCACCAGCTGCCGCGCACACGCTTGCTTGCTCGACGAGCAACGCAATTGTCGGGTCGTTAACGACATAGCCCGATTCATCTATCAAACCGTCTTGGCCATGCGATGTATAGGGATCCAAAGCTGCGTCGGTGATTACGCCCAAATCAGGACACGCCTCTTTTACCGCGGTCACTGCCCTTGGGATAATGCCGTCCGGGTTTACTGCCTCACTTCCTTCCGGATCCTTGAGACCAGGCTCGACTCTTGGAAATAACGCGATCGCGGGTACGCCGTAATCGACCAATAGTTTCGCCTCGGCAACCAATGCGTCGAGGCTCAAGCGTTCAATGCCCGGCATAGATTCAATGGGCTCCCGCTTTCCACTTCCTTCAACAACGAACATCGGGTAAATGAGGTCATTGGCCGACAACTCGTTCTCTCGAACCAAACGCCGTATGAAATCGCTTGAGCGATTTCGGCGCATGCGGATTTTTGGATAACGCGCAGTCATCAAACTGCTCACTTCGCCTCTCAGTTCACCACATTGTCTCAGCAGCGTCATCGTATTTCAGCGCCTTATTCGACATATGAAGGAGTGTATTCTTGGAACGAATCGAAATCGGCACGCGTTTTGCCGTTTGATTAAGGAGGCGGCATCCATCACCTCGCCTCGTTGTCGGATTCTTTAACATGGTTACAAATGTTATATTGCGCTCATATGACACGGAGGATGGAATGAGCGACAACATACACCACGTTACCGATGCTAGCTGGGACGCCGATGTGCTTGAGGCGGATGGCCCTGTATTGGTCGACTATTGGGCCGAGTGGTGCGGACCGTGCAAAATGATCGCTCCGATCCTCGAAGAAATAGCCGGTGAATACTCCGAGAAACTCAAGGTCTGCAAGATTGATATCGATTCCAACGAGGGGACCCCTCCCAAGTACGGCATACGTGGAATCCCAACCTTGATGCTCTTTCGTGACGGCCAGGTAGAAGCAACCAAGGTTGGCGCGCTATCAAAATCACAACTTGCAGCGTTTCTCGATAGCAACATCTAGGTTGATCAAGAAAACAGCACCCTAAAAGCGCTCGGAGAGCAGCAGTATTAGGCTCTTTTGAGCACGCAATTCGTTCGAATTAGGCCATTCAAAATGCTAGACGTGGGCGTTAACGCGGTGGTACATTCGGGGCTCGTCGGCTAATTCAGCTGTCGCTTTTTCCCTTTCTCACCGGCGCCAATGGCATCCGCAAGCGTTTGCTACCGACCGGGAGAGCAGGCACACGTGCCACCGAATACGCATAACTAACTACCAATGAACAAGATGAAATGAACTTAACAGACTTAAAAAGAAAACCCGTCGCAGAGCTCGTTGAAATGGCGCATGAAATGGGTCTCGAAAATTTGGCTAGGTCAAGAAAACAGGAAGTGATCGCAGCGATATTGCGCAAACAGGCTAAGAGCGGGATCGACATATACGGTAACGGGACCCTCGAAATATTATCCGACGGCTTCGGTTTTCTCCGTTCCCACGATACGAGCTATCTGGCAGGGCCCGACGATATTTATGTTTCTCACAGCCAGATTCGGCGCTTCAATTTGCGCACTGGCGATAGTATTTCAGGAAAGATACGACCGCCTAAGGACGGCGAACGGTACTTCGCTCTCCTTAAAGTCGATGAGATCAACCTTACCGAGCCTAATGCCAAGAAACATCAGATTCTTTTCGAGAATTTGACTCCGCTCTTTCCAGAAGAACGATACGACCTGGAACGTGGCAACGGCAGTACTGAGGATCTTTCCGGCCGAATCGTCGATCTGATCGCGCCCATTGGCAAAGGACAACGCGCACTTATCGTTTCTCCGCCAAAAGCGGGCAAGACGCTGATGCTTCAGGCTATCGCGCAGTCGATCACCTCCAACGATCCAGAAGCCATCATGATCGTACTTTTGATCGACGAGCGTCCGGAAGAAGTGACAGAAATGCAACGATTGGTGCAAGGAGAGGTTGTCGCTAGCACTTTCGATGAGCCGCCATCTCGCCACGTCCAAGTTGCTGAAATGGTCATCGAAAAAGCCAAGCGCTTGGTCGAACACAAGAAAAACGTTGTGATCTTACTTGATTCGATTACTCGTCTCGCTCGGGCCTACAACACAATTGTACCTTCGTCAGGCAAAGTCCTTACGGGGGGTGTAGACGCGCACGCACTCGAAAGGCCAAAGAGATTTTATGGGGCCGCACGAAATATTGAAGAAGGGGGGAGCCTGACCATCGTCGCAACCGCGATCGTGGAAACTGGTTCAAAGATGGACGAGGTGATCTACGAAGAGTTCAAAGGCACAGGGAATATGGAACTTCACCTCGAACGAAAAATTGCCGAAAAACGAGTGTATCCCGCTATTAA
The DNA here is from genome assembly GCA_022448765.1 of Pseudomonadales bacterium. GTDB lineage: Bacteria > Pseudomonadota > Gammaproteobacteria > Pseudomonadales > Azotimanducaceae > UBA11889. Next base: position 83 of record JAKUTI010000225.1, on the reverse strand, counting down.
CATCCGTCGTTCGGGAACACGCCGAGAAGAACTTCTCATGAGCGAAGAAGAGCTCCAACGGGTATGGATATTAAGAAAGTTAC
>JAKUTI010000224.1 GCA_022448765.1 Pseudomonadales bacterium | reverse complement strand
GACTTCATAAAAGAACCGGCCCTCTAAAAACTTTGCCAAAAAGAAAATGCCTGCTCAATTTGATCTAACGGTGATCTCGAATTTTCGAATCACACCACACATGAGAAGAGTGGCCCTCGGGGGATCAGATTTGTCATCCTTCCCCAAGGATCAGGCCAGCGGTTACGTAAAAGTCTCCTTGCAAGACGAGAATCGAAAGGAGGTCAGGCGGTCCTATACAATTAGGTCATTCGATGGCGTGACGCTCACACTAGATTTCGTTGACCATGGGCCTCTTGGACCCGGTTCTCAATGGGCAGGAAGTGCTCTCGTGGGCTCAACAGTCAGGATTTTTGGTCCCGGAGAGAAAAAATTGGCCGATTCCAGAGCGGATTGGTTTTTCTTCGGCGGGGATATGAGCGCACTGCCGGCGTTAAGCGTGAATTTGGAAACCTTAGCTTCGTCTGCAAAAGGCTACGCGGTCATCGAAATACCTGATGAGAAAGATAAGCAACCGCTTGCTCATCCGGCTGGGATGCAACTGATCTGGGTTGTCGAGGATGTTTCACAGAGGCCCAACAAGACTTTGACTACAAAAATTCGAAGCCTTGATTGGCTAGAGGGTGATCCGTACCCCTGGTTCGCTGGAGAATTTGAGGGAATGCGCGATATGCGAAGCTTCTTCAGGGACGAAAAAAAGATTGATCGCAAAAACATGTACCTCAGTTGCTACTGGAAATCTGGAGATTCCGATGAGGGCATGAAAAAGGCTAAATTTTTGGATGCCCAGAAAGACAGAGAACGGCTAACAATGAAGTAGTACTTTCTTGCGCTCGCTCCAGCGTTGGGAGCAGCAGCGCGCGGCCTTGAAATGCAGAACTATGCGGATTACGCGATCGGGGTGTTTGCCGACGCTAGATGCGCACCCGGCTGTCGATTCCAACGAAGTGGAAGATCACTGGGTCGCTCAAGTATTTGACGGGGCACTTCGGCTTTCCAGTCTGAAGGAACGTCATAACTTCCTCGGTAGTACCAACCTAGTAGCAAGGTGCGACGCTGGTTAGACATATTCCTATGGGTGCCGTGAAGCAGTCTTGCATCGCCGATGAACAATTGACCAGGGCGTGCGGGAACATCGATCGCATCGGGATGGTCTAGAAACATCCATTCGTTTTCTTCATCGACGGTGAAACCGCCGCCCTCGTGCGCTGGTACCAAATGATCGTGAAGATCCGTTCGTTCGAGATGCGAGCCCGGAATAACTCGCAAACAACCGTTCGTCCTATCTGTTTCGGACAGATACCAATTTAAAAATACTTGTTGTGGCCATGGTGCCCCGCTGATGGGGTCGTCCCAGTGCCACCAGTCTTGATGCCAGTAGAGCGGAACGCTCTTCGGCGGTTTTGAGATGATCGTGACAGAGTCATCGGAATGAAAATCACTTAGTCCCAGCGCATCGAGAACTTGGCTTGGCCATTCAATCAGGCGATCGACAATTTCGTCTTTCGGGTTTGCGGGCCGTCCATGGTAGACCTCGGGTAACCAATCCGGATCGGTGTTTGACCCGCGACGAAGGCCATCGATCTTAATGTCCGACCCTTGGTACTTCCAATAGGGCAATGGCTCTGTTGTTTTCAGAAGATGATTTGCCCAGTCACGAAGTTCCGAAAGAAACGCAGTAGTTATGGCGTCGTCTACCACGCAATAACCATCTTCTAGCAAGCTTTTCCTTGCGGACTGGGCGTATTCAATTGTCATTTACTGCCCCCGAAAAGGACTCGCGTGCTCAGGGATCCGCACCGTCTCACAAACTTCCCAATGGATCAAGTCGCCGATTACGCTAGCCTGCCGAGCCAGATAAGGAACCAGTCAATTACAATCACGCGTTTTCAGCCGGAGATTCAGTTTGTTCAAGATGTCGAAAGGAGAACGCGAAACGTTTTTGGCGGAAGCGCATGTAGGAGTGCTCAGCATCGAGCAACTTGGCAAGGGGCCGCTCACCGTGCCACTTTGGTACGACTACGAACCCGGTGGCGCGGTCTGGATGATCACCGATCGGGAGTCGGTTAAAGGCAAGCTTTTGCAGAACGCCCGGCGCATCAGCCTTTGTGCGCAAACCGACGTTCCACCGTACCAATACGTGTCGGTTGAGGGTCCATTCACCATGACTGACTTGCAGCCGGGACAGGTCGAGTCGATGGCGAAACGTTATTTTGGCGACGAGCGGGGTAAAGCGTATGCGAAGGTAGCCGAGCCTGCCCTGGTCAGCGGGATGATCGTGTCGTTGGAACCGCAAACGTGGTACACGGCGGATTACAGCAAGTCACCGTAGCAGTTTGTGTGCGACTAGGAATCCTGTGTAGTCGCTTGGACCGGGCCGAACACTAATCCAGCTGGTGTCTGATCTTTTTGAACGCCGTCGAGATGTTTGGCTAGGTTAGATACGCACCCGGCTCTCGATTCCAACGAAGTGGAAGGTCGCCGGGTCGCTCAAGTATTTGACGGGGCACTTCGGCTTTCCAGTCTGAAGGAACGTCATAACCTCTTCGGTAGTACCAACCTAGTAACACGGTGCGACGCTGGTTAGACATGTTCCTATGGGTGCCGTGAAGCAGTCTTGCATCGCCGATGAACAGTTGACCAGGACGTGCGGGAACATCGATCGCATCGGGATGGTCTAGAAACATCCATTCGTTTTCTTCTTCGACGGCGTAACCGCCGCCCTCGTGCGCTGGTACCAAATGATCGTGAAGATCCGTTCGTTCGAGATGCGAGCCCGGAATAACTCGCAAACAACCGTTCGTCTTATTCGTTTCGGATAGATACCAATTTAAAAATACTTGTTGTGGCCATGGTGCCCCGCTGATGGGGTCGTCCCAGTGCGGCCAGTCTTGATGCCAGTAGAGTGGAGCGCTCTTCGGCGGTTTCGAGATGATCTGGAACGTGCCACCGGAATAAAAATCACTTAGTCCCAGCGCATCGAGAACTTGGCTTGGCCATTCAATCAGGCGATCGACAATTTCGTCTCTCGGTTTTGCGGGCAGTCCCTGGTAGACCTCGGGTAACCAATCCGGAGTGTTGTTTGACCCGTGACGAAGGCCATTGATCTTAATGTCGGAACCTTGGTACTTCCAATCGGGCAATGGTGCCGTCGTTTTCAGAAGATGATTTGCCCAGTCACGAAGTTCCGAAAGAAACGCAGTAGTTATGGCATCGTCTACCACGCAATAGCCATCTTCTAGCAAGCTTTTCCTCGCAGACTGGGCGTGTTCAATTGTCATTTAATTAATGGCCCCCGAAAAGGACTCGCGTGCTCAGGGATCCGCACCGTCTCACAAGCCTCCCAATCCATCAAGTTCCCGACATCCAGATCCGAACGAAGCGGCTGCATCAAGAATTGTCGAATACAGGAACACGCCTTTTCCGAACAAGCTGATTAAGGGGAGGGAGTCGCGCTGCAGTGGAACCCTTGTTTCTGCATGCGTTACGCAAAAAAATAGACGCGCCCCTTAAGTTCGCCCTAGCCACAGCGCTTAGTCGATCACTTGACCCGTGTATCCCACCGGGTGAGAAATGGGGCATAAGGCGCGTCATTGTATTCCTCGGTGCTTAAGGGCCTGAACTGGTTCACTTGTGTAACGTGGTCTGCCGCGAAGAATGCTTTCCACTCAAATTCGCCATTCGCATTCGACCATCGCTGGACGATAAGAAAGTTGCCATTCTCGAGCTCTGAACAGTGCGCGACGGTGAACGGATTGTCATTCATTGCATATTTTCCGTCTTTAACACCCCAAACATTTTCAAATTCGTTACCGGCAGTGAAATTCGTGCCTTTGGCTTGAAACGTACCCGGGGACTTCTGGGTAAGTGTCATTTCTCCGTTGAAACGGGTGCGTACGCCTTGAGGATTGGACCATTCACCATTGAACTCCCAGTCCCCGAGTTGCCTCGTGTTGGACTTGATCCAACAAGCTTCCGTGCTAGCTCGCATAGCGCGTGCGTGCTCGGCGCGAGTTTGCCTAGCGTCGGTGCTTGGCGGATTTATCGCCGATTCGCCTTTCTCATGATGCGCGGCGAAAGTGCTTCCTGTGATTAATATTGCCAGCGCTCCGAGCACACTACATACCGTCCTGATTGGACTCATTATTGTTGTCCTTCCTCAATGAGCTA
>JAKUTI010000223.1 GCA_022448765.1 Pseudomonadales bacterium | reverse complement strand
TTGGGACAGCTCTATCTCTCTATCGGTGCAAAGCCGTACCCACCCGACCGAATTGCATCCAGTTAGAATCGATGCCTGCAGGGCTACTGTCCATACCGTGGTGCTGATAGAAGATACGATGTCTCCTCTGTAGTCGGTTGCCGTCGCAACGCGACATTTCGATGTGGGAATCGACCAAAGCGCTGGATCAAATCACGATGACCTTTGGCATGGTCTACAAACGATTGTACAAACGTTTTCCACTCCGGCGGCACGTCGTCAGCCATCGCTTCATAGAGGTCAACGGCTCTGGCCTGATCGATTGGACTCTCGCTGTGGGTAAACGGATGACAAAGGAAAACTCTTCCGGGGACAGACAATTGTTGGTCAAACTTTCGGTCGAGTGCCCGGACGGCAACTGCACGAGCCAGGTCGTCCTGTGCAAACGCTTCCCGCTTTCCCCGAAACATGTTCCTTGAAAACTGATCCAACACGATAATAACGGCCAACGCGCCCTGGCTTTGCTCACCCCAGTGCAACAGCCTTCCCTGACGGATTGACGCATGTACGTTCTCAAATCGCTCTTTGATCTCCCGATCAATTTGAATCGTCGAGCGATACCAAAATCTGTTGCGCGCCTTCGCAGACTCAGGGCTGGTTTCGCTATCAGCCAGCCAATACGCAATCACATCGAGCGGCTCGTGCATGTCTTCGGACATCCCGTCATTGTACCTAAGGCCGGCCCAACGCAGACGCTTATCGTTAACTTAGCGTGGACCGATATGAGCGTTCACACGAGGACTCGTCTTCTATCAGTCGCAATAAATGGAACCGGTCGACCCGTCATTTCGAGTTCCTCAACAGATAGGTTACGTTACTATCTCCCCTTGAATCCCAGGGACGCACGATGGCTACAACAATCCCCCAACCCGACGCAAACAATGCCTGGCGAATGGAAACCCCCGGCATCGAAGGCTGGACCAGAACGGCTCGACCGGACGATCCCAATAAATACTTTATGGTCTCAATGGATGGACACGTGCAAGAACCCGCCGACCTTTGGCACCAACGCATGGACAAAAAGTACCGTGAACGATTGCCTGGGATGGCCGTGGACAGCAAAGGCAAGAAATTCCAGAAAACGGAGGGATTTAGACCCTTACGAATCCGCAACATTGAGTACCAAGGCGAAGACCTGCTCCGTAATCAGTCCGGTGCCACACCTGAGGATCGGATTCGAGATCTGACAGCGGATGGCGTTGATGCCGAGATTCTCTTCCCAAACAAAGGCCTCACGATCTGGGCAACACCGGACCCAATATTCAGCCAAGCCATGTGCCGTGTGTGGAATGATTGGGCATGGGAGGTCTTTGGCAGCTACAACGATCGATTGTCACCTATGGCTTGCGTTGCTTCAGCCGACGTAAAAGGTGCTATCAAAGAAATACAGCGTTGCGCCGAACTTGGATTTCGTGGCCTTTCACTTCCATGCAAACCCGTCTGGGGCGCACCAGACCACGAACATTTGAATTACAACCTACCGGAGTTTGACTCCCTATGGTCCGCTATAGAAGAAGTCGATCTTCCGATCACGTTCCACGTTTCGACCGGGCGTGATCCACGTACGTCGAGAGGCAATGGAGGCGCTGTCATCAATTATGCCGTTCATTCGCTTGCCCCAACGATGGAACCTATCGCCAATCTTTGTGCATCCGGTGCTCTTGATCGACACCCGGACCTACGTTTCGGAAGCGTCGAAGCAGGAATCGGATGGGTTCCTTGGGCCATTTGGGCGCTGGACGAGGCCTATCGAAAACATCACATGTTCGTCCGTCCGGCATTATCTAAGCTGCCAAGTGACTTCTTTCGAAGCAACGGCTTTGCCACGTTCCAAGAGGATAAACCTGGCCTCGATCTAGCACGCGAACACGGACTCATTGACAATTTCATGTGGGCCAATGATTACCCCCACCACGAAGGGACATGGCCCCACTCCGCCTCGGCAATCGAGCGTACCATGGTTCATCTGTCGGACCGGGAGCGTGCCAACGTACTTGGACTGAATGCGGCGCGAGTCTTTAGATTCCCGATCCCAGAGCGCTACCACACACAGGAAGACGTTGCCGCCGTCGTTACTCAAAGACGCACCTAGCAGCGACGTGATCGTCGCTTGTCGCATCGCGGTTCCGGCATGACGCGCCGGATGGAAAACCGAATTGTCTTGGTCACCGGAGCGGCATCTGGTATTGGCAAAGCGACCGCAGATCTGTTTGAGGTCGAAGGCGCGATCGTCATCCGCACCGACATCGCTTCAGGAAATCACCGCAAACTCGACGTCGCGAGTGCACTGGAATGGCAACACTTAGTCGATTCGTTTGAACATGACCGCATCGACGTTGTCGTCAACAATGCTGGAATTTCTCCCCATGACAACATCGAAAATTTAGACATGGCAACGTGGGATACCATCCGTAGTGTCGTTCTCGATGGCGTGATGCTTGGCTGTCAATACACCCTGCCGCTTCTGCAGAACAGTGCCAGCGGGGCGATTGTTAACGTGTCATCCGTCGCGGGAATGATCGGTGCCAGCGAATACCTCTCGTACGGTGCAGCGAAGGCCGGCGTCCGAAATATCACGAAGTCGATCGCTCTGCACTGCGCGCGCATGCGTTACAACGTACGTTGCAATTCGATTCATCCCGGCTCAATCGATACACCCATACTCGATGCTGACAAAGCACAATTCGGCGAGGAAAAAACTATTCGGGTTCGAGCCGAGACTATCCCCATGGGTCGTCTCGGGCGCGCCGAAGAAGTCGCTAGCGCCATCCTGTTCCTTGCTAGCGATGACGCGAGCTTTATTACCGGCGCCGAGCTAGTCGTCGACGGAGGATTCACCGCACGCTAGCAGCCCTCTATCGTTGGGTCGCCGAGGTTCTTAATCACGTCGTTGTCAACGATTACGCGCACTCAAAGGCCCGCGAACTACTAGCGGATGCCCTCGAATAGCTCGGTTACCAGGTCGAGTCCACACCTTGGAGGAACATTTTTACTATTTGAGCCAAAGAGTTATGTGAAGAATAGAGAAAAAGGTCGAACTTTTCTTCTAGCGAAGCAATGGCAAGTGGCATACCACGCCAAAATCTTTTTCGAACCAGGGCTGTTCGTCTCGACGGCCCAAAGCGGGGACCCATTGCATTCAGCTCGCGGTCAATTTTCTGGATGGCGAGGCGCCGTGGCTAGTGCTGGTCGAAAACGGCGTCCTACACGCATACCCGGATAAAACGGTAGCTTCCCCAGATGCATCGCTCACCCTCACGATCCTAAACATTAAGCGACTTACGCTCGGATTAACGGATGCCGGCTCACTCCTGGGCTCTGGTGATTTAATCAGCACCGGCGATGCCGCGGTCTTGGTAACTTCTGCCGGACACTTCGACCAATTTGACCGTGGCTTCCCCCTGGTAGGAGGCCGGCCAGAGATGAAGGCTTCCTGATAAACTCGGCGTTTGCGATCGTCGGGTTTCATATGCGTCAGACAACGGATGGAGTGATGACTCCCGACTCAACCGTGTTTCGCGCTGGCATGTTCTCGTCGTTACGCAATCGAGATTTTAAACTTTTGTGGGTCTCGAACTTGGCCGCATCCTTCGCCATGCAAATGCAGATGGTTGCGCGCGGCTGGCTGATTTACGACATGACCGGATCACCCCTCGACCTTACGTGGGTGATGCTCGCTTTTATGCTTCCGTCCCTCGTCTTTTCGCTCGCCGGTGGTGTCATTGCCGATCGAATGCGAAAAAAATCGATCATGGTGACATCCCAGTTGTTCAATACCGTTGCGACGGTGCTACTCGCCACCATCATCTATCAAGGCGACGTGACCTTTGCGCACTTTATCTATTTTGGCCTCTTCAACGGCACCGTGTTGTCGTTCAGCATGCCGGCCCGTTCAGCAGTGATCCCTGAGATCGTGGGCGAAGAGTCGGGCGTCAACGCGATGGCACTGCAAAGCGCAACTTTCAACCTATCCCGAATATTAGGTCCGGTGTCTGCCGGCGGACTGATGGCGTACCTGGCTGGCGGCGACACCTCGTCCACACTCGGGGTTGGCATCGTCTTCTATCTTATCGCCCTACTCTACGTCGTTTCCGTAATCGCGACCGGCCTCTTGCGTTATACAGGCAAGCCTTCCCGGC
>JAKUTI010000222.1 GCA_022448765.1 Pseudomonadales bacterium | reverse complement strand
ACGTGCCTTCATGAAATTGGGCACGCTCTCGGATTACCTCATACCGCAGACAGCGCAGACATCATGTACGCCTTTCGCCAACGCGGACACATCCCTGGATTCTTCGAGCAATATCGCGACCGATTGCGCCACCGAAACGACATACGGTCCGAACCGGCAATTTCTGACGCTGACGCGCACCGACTCCGTGCTATCCATGTGATTAGTCCCGACGCTTAGTCGTTGGAACTAAAACTCAAATTTCCGCAATAAAAATCGAATATAAGAAAAAACAATCCTTGACCGCCTAGACATACTGGAATATACATACGTACAATTAAAACGAACGTTTAATCAAAAGGTATTTCTTGATGGCTAGCGACACAAAACGACGAATTCTAGACGCCGCTGAATCATTGATGGGTGATAAGGGCTTCAACTCAACATCGATGCGCGACATTACAGCAGCCGCAAAAGTAAACCTTGCGTCAGTCAACTATCACTTCGGTTCGAAGGAAGCTCTTCTTGCTGCCGTTCTTGAACGACGCTTGCAACCAATCAACGAAATGCGTCTGAAACTTCTGGATGAAATCGAACTAGAAACCACTGACACCGAACCCCGACACCACAAGATTGTCCGAGCGTTTCTCTCGCCGCCATTTGATCAGCAACAGCGGTTGGACGAAACATTTCTCCGCTTGCTCGGTCGCCTTCACTCAGAAACAAATGACGACTTCAGACAAGCTTTTATGTCTGAATATGAACTGGTCTTCCAACGATTCTCGGTAGCGTTGCAGCGGTCCTTGCCACATCTCACAAATACAAATCTCCCATGGCGCATGCTGTTCATGGTTGGTTCCATGGCGTTCACGATGTCATGGGGACAATCGATGATGAAACGCGAAGGAACCGACACCATAACCTCGGCTGAAGTTCTTGAAGAACTCATCGCGTTTACGTGTGCAGGTCTTGCCGCACCACTCCCTCATACGGATGTTTCAAAACCACCACAACTACAGGAGACCCTGTGAATCTCACGCAAAGAGCTGCTTCGACCGTGCTCCTCTGCGGATTGTTTGGTTGTGCGTCAGCGCCTCCCATTGAAACTCCCGAATTAACCATGAACGTGCCGGGCGAATGGTCCGGTGGCACGCTCGCGTCGGGAGTCGTGGCACCAGACTGGTGGACAGATTTCGGTGACGAGGCGCTATCTGCCGCGATCGAAACCGCGGTCGAACAAAACTATGACCTACAAGCCGCCGCCGCACGCCTAGAACTCGCCGTTGCAGATGCGCGCTTTTCCGCCGGTGCACTCATGCCATCACTGCAAGCGTCCTACAACGGTATTCGTCGCAAGCAAAATTTTGTCGGGTTTCCAATTCCAGGCGCCGAAGACCGTGTTCTTAGCACCGTATTTACCAATCAATCATCATCCATCGACGTCTCGTGGGAAATTGACCTCTGGAGAAAACTACGCGCGGGTGAACAAGCAGCGCTCGCTGACCTTCAACGCTCGGCCGCCGATCTCCGTGGCGCTCAACTATCAATCGCTGGACAAACAGCCAAAGCGTGGTTCGCCATCGCCGAAGCCCAGCAGCAAGTGTCACTTTCCGAAGCTACCGTCAACAATTTCCAACAATCATCAGAACGAGTACGCGACCGATTTGAATCGGGCGTGCGTCCAGCTCTTGACCTTCGTCAGTCGCTACTGAATTTATCAAATGCGGAGGCGCAACTTGATCAACGCTATCAACAACTCGATGCCGCGAAACGACAACTTGACGTACTGCTTGGGCGGTATGCAGACGGTCAGGTCATAGCACCAAATACACTCCCGGAAACACCAGCAGAAATACCCGCCGGTCTTCCCGCAGACCTCGTCGCACGACGACCTGACCTCGCTGCTGCCGAACGCTCTGTCGCCGCTTCGGAAGCAAGGCTCCAGGTCGCGCGCAAAGAACTATTGCCATCGATCAGTCTGACTGCGAACACCGGAACGTCTACCAATGCATTACGTTCCCTGCTTAATGGTGACTTCAGTGTGTGGGGTCTCGTTAGCAACGTCGTTGCACCGTTGTGGCAGGGAGGACGATTACGGGCACAAATTGATCGAGCGGAGGCACAGACCGCAGAAATCCTCGCAACCTATGTGAACACCGCGCTCGTCGCGTATGCGGAAGTCGAAACCACGCTCGCGGCAGAGGCCTTTCTCTCCGGCCGAGAACAACATCTGGTAACCTCCGTCGAGCAGGCTCGTGCGGCAGAACGCCTTGCTGACGAACGCTATAGCGCCGGCTTAGATGCGTACATTACGGTGCTCGATTCCCAAAGATCGGCATTCCAAGCCGAAGCCGATTTGATCGCTGCTCGCCGACTTCGACTCGACAATCGCGTGGATCTATATCTCGCACTTGGCGGCGGTTTTGAACAACTCGACTCATTACTTGAACCAAAGGTCACAAACTAAATGACAACAGCCAACAACGAAAGATTTGTATGAAGCGCTTTTTTATTCGGACACTCAAGATTTCTTTACCGCTCGTTGTACTCGGGGTTGCTGCTTTTACCGCGATCACGATGATTCGAAACAGGCCTCCTGTAGAAACGCAACCCCCTGTCTTTTCGCCGCCAGGAGTACAAGTGCACCAGGTCGCTCTTGGTGAAGTCGCGATGGGGGTCACAAGTCAGGGAACCGTGCAGCCTCGAACAGAAAGTCAACTCGTGCCGGAAATCGCGGGAAGAATTACATGGGTGTCATCATCATTTGCCGAGGGAGGGTTTTTTGAAGAGGGTGATGTTCTTGTAAAGATAGACCCCTTCGACTATGAGCAAGCATTGATAAGCGCGCGGTCACAACTTGCTCAGGCACGGCTGCGCTTAGCGCAAGAGCAGGCTGAAGCCGAGGTGGCTGAACGGGAATGGAACGACCTCGGTCGAGGCGATCCTCGTGAACTGACTTTGCGCAAACCCCAACTTGACGAAGCACAAGCCGCTATTGATGCGGCTGAAGCCGGTGTAACCCGAGCCGAACGTGACCTTGAACGTGCTGAAATTGTTGCACCATATGCTGGCCGCGTTCGGCAAAAGAATGTGGATATCGGACAGTTCGTTCGCGTGGGCGACATGATCGCGACAGTCTATGCAGTAGACATTGCTGAAATCCGTCTTCCACTGCCTGACGATCAGATTGCCTATCTCGACCTTCCGCTGTCGTATCGTGGCGGTCGCCAACAAATACAGCCCGCTGTCACATTACGCGCAACCTTTGCTGGCGAAACACACGAATGGCAAGGACGCGTCGTCCGCACTGAAAGCGAAATCGATCCTGTTAGCCGGATGGTGCACGTCGTTGCGGAAGTTTCGGACCCGTATGCCCCAAGTGAGAACCCCAACCAACCGCCCCTCGCAGTGGGAATGTACGTTGAAGCAGAAATTGAAGGACGATTAATTCAAAACATCGCCGCAATCCCGCGTGCCGCCCTTCGTGGACGAGACCAGGTACTCGTGGTGTCAGTAAATGAACAACTGGAATTTCGGGATGTCGCTATCTTGCGGTCCACAACGGATTCCGTCTATGTCCAAAACGGGCTCTCCGATGGTGAACTTATCGTGGTCTCACCACTAGACACACCGACGGATGGCATGCGTATCCAAGTTACTAATGCGGACGTTGGCACATTGGCAACAACAGAGGAAGTTGACGGAGACGATCTTCCTGGACAAGTTCTAGGAACAAACTCGTCCACGCAAGATCAACTACCCGAATTAGACGATACGAATTCCTTACCCGACGAGATATCCGCCGACAGACAAACCACTGCCCGTCCAGCGTGGCTTGACGAATTGACATCAAACGATGCCGTCGAGGTGCCGACTCTGGAAACCACCGACGTCACGCAACCGTCAGATTCCCAACAACCGGTAACCGCTGACAATGCAATTGTGCCTGACCCCCCAGTCACAACCCCGCCAGACCCCGAACCCGTAGAGGAGTCCCTGGTCGCTAATACGTCCGTTCCACCTGAAGAGACTGAAGAAACACTCGTGGAAAACGACCGCCCCATCCCGGCACCCCCGGAAGCAGTTGCAGTACCCGTGCCTTCAAATGCGATCGCGGTCGTTCCATTCGAGGACTTAAACCCAGAAGGTCGTAATGGATTCGGAACATCGGTCCGGCATGCCATCGAAACCCACCTTCAGAGTACAGACAGCATTACAAC
>JAKUTI010000221.1 GCA_022448765.1 Pseudomonadales bacterium | reverse complement strand
GTAGCGATCAGTCCAGGACAAATGGCATTGACTCGAATACTTTTATTTCCCCAATCAGCGGCCAAAGCACGAGTCATGGCATCAACAGCGCCTTTGGTTCCCGCATAGGCAACGCGCCCTACTGGTCCCCTCAAACTAGCGATCGATGAGATATTTATTACAGATCCACCGCCCCGAGCGGCCATACTTGGCCCGAGACCAAGCGTCAACATAAGTAAAGACCTCACATTGATTGAAAATACCAAATCAAAGTCTTCTTCAGTCAAATCATCCGGCGTCCGTCGCATCGGTATACCCGCATTATTTACAAGTATGTCGACTCCTCCGACGCTCTCAAGCACCTGCTCAGCCAATATTGAGCCAGCTTTAGCAGGGGCCAGATCCGACTCGATAACTACTGGATTATTCTCCAGATCTGAAGCAACTCGCTGAAGGTCGGAGACCGTTCTACCCGTCAAAACCACGCGCGCGCCTGCGCTATCGAGAGCTCTCGCACTCGCTTCCCCGATGCCTCTACTGGCACCAGTAACCACGGCTATTTTTCCTTTTAAATCATTCACGACTTAATATTCTCCTTCTTAGAGTTTTGCTTCCTGATTCACCAACATCGTCATTCAGTGAGGATTGCGCGACGGGGTCGTTCGTAACCGAATTGCCTAGCTGGCATTCTCGATAGTCATTGTTCACTGGACTATCGCGCCCACTTCAGTGCTATTGGATCAAGGTCCGACACTAACCTAATCAGCTCGGTACGTGTCGCGGGATGCAGTGGCGTTAGTGGGTGACGAACCACATCGCTGCCGATGACGCCACCTTCTTTCATTACAGCCTTGCAGGCGCGTAGACCGCATTGTCGATTCTCAAAGTTGATGAGCGGAAGAATTCGGTTGTACTGTGCGTTGGCGTTATCGATATTCCCCTCACGATGACTCTCCAGAACGGGTTTGATCAGGTCCGGTAGCAGTGCACTCGGCATGGTGCCGGTGGCACCAGCATTTAGGTCGGCGAGCAGCGTGATCGATTCTTCGCCGTCGAATGGACCCACGATGGCGTCGCCGCCCGCCTCGATCAGACTGCGTAGCTTTGCCGCGGTCGTCGGCATCTCGATCTTGAAGTACCCAACCAGGGGAACCTCCTTCGCCAAGCGAACGAGCAGGGGAACTGACAACTCGACACCACTGAGTGGTGCATCCTGAATCATCACTGGGACACCTCCTGCCTCTGCGACAGCGGTGAAATGCTCGACCATCTGCACCTCGCCGGCGCGCAGGGTGGTGCCATGATAAGGCGGCATGAGCATAAGCATGTCTGCGCCGCTCAGGCTCGCGCGTCGAGCGCGTTCTGCGGCGATCTGCGTGGAGAAATGGCTGCAGGTAACGATTGTCGGAACTCGGCCCGCGATATGTGTGAGACACAGGTCTAGCAAGATGTCGCGTTCGGCGTCTGTCAGCAGAAACTGCTCTGAGTAGTTCGCCAGGATACAGATTCCATCCACGCCCTGATCGATCATGCAATCGAGCACGCGCTTCTGACCCTCGAGGTCGAGCGCACCCCTATCATCGAAAGGCGTGGGCGCGATCGGAAATACGCCTTGATATGGTTCGATCATTTCACCTCCGTTGCGTATAGCTCCTCGAATAGAGCCATAGAGTCGATGGCCGCAACTACTATCACCCGAATGTTCTCGCCCGGACGATCGGTGGAATAACCACTAGGGCCAGTAGGCACACCGTTAGCAGGACCTTTTAGTTCGTTAGCCCTGGCATTGTTAGGCCCGGCTATTCGCTACGGCGTTATAGAATCCTTGAAAGTCGCTCTTGCCCTTCGGTTTGGCCAGAAAATCATGGCGACCAAGGAGTTGGGCCATGTGGTCACCGTGCTCCACGATAAGCTGTTCTTCGATTTCCGGCGGGTAGCTTTCCATCGGCCGCATCATCAGCCGAGTATACGAGACGTGCAGCACCACGCGTTGGCCGGGAATTGTGCGTGGCCAGTTGCCGTGCCACACCGCGCCGTCCCAAACTGCCACTGACCCGGCCGGGCATTCAATGGCAATGGCACCGTCTCTTTCGGCTACTTCCGCCATCGTTGGCATCCGGCGGTGCCGATGCGATCCGGGGACGACCATCGTCGCGCCGCTTTCCAAGGTGAAGTCGTCAGTTGCCCAACAGCAGGTCAAAAACAGGTTGTGCTCGGGAAAGGGCGCCGGAACCCAGGCCTGATCCACGTGTAGGTCGATGTCTAGTGACGGCTCGTTTGGTTCGCGCACAGTGGTCGCCTCATTGCTCAGCAGGAAGCCGCCGCCCACGGAAAATTCCGCGAGTGCGCAAAGCTTTGGATTGAGCGCCGCCTCGGCGAAGATCGGATCTTTGTCTGCTAGCAGTGATCCGTAGGGATTTGCTTTGTCTAAGATGGTCTGTCTCAGGCGAGCAAGGAATTCCGGTGGCGCTGCGTCCTGGACCACTGTATAGCCTTCGTTGGCGAGCTGACGACAATTGTTTTCCAGACCGAATTCGGCGATTCGAGGTGCGAGATCGGGCGCAATACCTACCGCTGGTAGGGTCGGTGCATGCATAACGGCACTGAAGTTCGTCATGATTTCTTGCATGTCAGAAGTTACATCGCTCATCCTGATCTCGTACGGCTCCTTAAAGATCAGCATACCGCCTTGAAATGCAGAAGTATGCGAATTACGCGATGGGCACGTTCGTACCCGAGGTACCTAACTTAAAGTTTATATCCTGTTTTCAGTTTCTGATCGGTCACGACGTGCTGACATACGCGGCGCCCATGTTCAGAGAGCATATCGAACATCTGTCGTGGCATCGAAGGCTTTTGGGTTTCATGAAACCAAGGCGCGAGGAAGATTACGTTTGGAATAGCACGCATTTCTTGCGTTAGGTTTGGCGTGCCTCCATGCCATGCTCGTAAGTCACGAATAACAACAGATCCGGCTGGGGCAGGACAGACGGTTGAATACTTCATCCAGTCAGGTTCTTGATCAATCCTTGGTATCGGGTGGCGTGACTGTTGGGTGCCTGGGATTTGTCGGGTGGGGCCATTGAGACGAGTAAAGTCCTGTGCCAAAAAGTTACAGCAAACCACGGGGCAGGGGAGGTCTCGAATTGTAGTGATTCCTCGAGGATCGTGAAAACCACCAACGCTATCAGCGATGTCAGTATGTAGGGGTTGATATTCGGTTGCACCGGGCAGGCAAAAATCGCCTGCTGCACGTCGAATATGGAAACTGGACGAGCCGAAGATAGACGCGATGATCGGGGTTACGGTCGGGAGATCAACCAGCATTACCCATTCTTCTAAATGCAAGACTGAGTTTGTAAGACTGGCACCGCCGTACGAGTATCGATATGGACCACGGTTCCCGATCCCTTTTGGATCGATTGCAATGATCTCCTTGGCTTCACGTTCACAACCACTTCTCAGAAAACGCACTTGCTCAGGAGTAAGTGCGTCTTGAATTACTACGAACCCGTCCCGGTAAAAGATTTGAGTTGCTCTATCAATCTCGTCCGGATTGAGAAGCTCCAATCCAGGCATGCCACTATTCGACAACAGGTTCCTTGTTAAATCTTCGATGTTTTGCGTCATATCGTGTGGGTTTGGAGCGCTATACCCGCTCCAACCGCAGTCGCGGTAAATGAGATTACTAAGTTTCGCATCTTGATCCACCCAAACCGATAGAGGTCCTCGATACTAGTCCTCGTGTTTCATCTCGGCCAGTTCGTTGAACGCTATACCCTTTTACTTTACTGAGGAGGAAATCTCCGCAATTTTTTCCTAAGGGACCCAAAAGTAAATTAGTTGCCACTATGAGTGAGGCGCATGGGTGGATAGCGCTGGCGGTGGTGCTGGGTATTGCCCGGGGATACAACCCTCCAGCGCAGGCCACTCGGGCACGCGGTATTCGCAGTTCAAAGTTTTTAGATCGATCGCGTCTGGAGACCATGGAAAGACGACCCAATTGATTCCCTCCGGATACTTCTGACAAAGCATCTGCTCCTTCCGCATCAGTGTGGTGTACGACGAACAACATCGACCAATCTTTGTGATTTCTTGCGTGGGCAACTTCGTTTTAGTCAGGAATACCGTTTCTCCTCCGCTTCTTGTTCCTTTGAACTCAATGAATATTCTCGTTAGACGGCGGATTTAACGCCGCGTCATCGGTACTAATCTTGTTTCGGGAATTTGCAGGCGTTCGGTTAGCATAGCCCGTACAAACTGTGACACGAGACTCGCACCGAC
>JAKUTI010000220.1 GCA_022448765.1 Pseudomonadales bacterium | reverse complement strand
CTAGCGCCCTTTCTCGTACTTGTCGTGTTGAGCCCCTTCCTCGTACGCAACCGGCACGACCGCCTGGGTTCTCAATCGCGTGAAGCTCTCGGTGAACTCAACGCCTTTGCAGTCGATTCCATCCAGGGATTGGCGGAGATCGTGGCATTCGGGCACGGCCCACGACGACGCAAGGGTCTCGTTGTTTTGGCGGGTCGCGTGGCGAATTTGCGTATCGCGTTTTATCGTGACCTGACGCTCCAATCGGCGTTATTGGAAGTGGCCACTGGGCTAGGCGGACTCGCCATCGTCGTTGCTGGCACCAGCTTAGTGACTGATGGTGTTCTCGACGCCGGCCTACTTCCGCTGTTCACGATTCTCGCAATGGCAGCATTTTTGCCTATCTCCGAGATCGCTCACATCGGTAGGCAACTTGCCGACACCTTGGGCGCAACGCGGCGCCTCGTCGCCGTCCAGAACGAGGAAGTTGCCGTAACTGACGGTCCCGGGACTCGGGCACCGACCACGAAAGGGGGTGCGGCGCTTACACTCGAACACGTGACCTATACATACCAATCGCGCTGGCGGGCCGCACTTTCTGACGTCTCGCTTAACATCCCCGCCGGTAGCACAGTTGCCTTGGTAGGACCGTCCGGCGCCGGTAAGACCACGATTGCCCACCTTCTCGTTCGCTTTTGGGACCCTCAAATGGGGCGGGTCACAATGGATAACGTCGAACTCGGCGAATACAAGCTAGACGATCTACGCCAACGCGTAGCCTTGGTTTCCCAAGACACCTATCTCTTCAATCGAACAATTAAGGACAACATCCTTATTGCGCGTCCCGATGCGACCAAAATCGAACTCGAAGTGGCGATCGAACGGGCGTCGTTAAGTGAAGTGATCGGTAGACTACCGCTCGGCATCGATACGTCCGTCGGTGAACGCGGCATGCGCCTATCGGGTGGCCAGCGTCAACGCGTCGCCATTGCGCGGGCATTCTTAAAGGACGCACCCGTGCTTGTTCTCGACGAAGCCACGAGTCATCTCGATGCGGTCAATGAGCGCGCGATTCGCGTAGCTCTGGACGCATTGATGCGCGATCGCACGACGATCGTCATTGCACACCGCCTTTCCACCGTGCGCACTGCGGATACCATAGTGGTGTTGGACGAAGGCAGGGTCACGGAGCAAGGCAACCATGATGAACTCATAGCGATGAACGGCTTGTACGCGCGATTGGTGTCCCGTCAAATGTCGCAACATCAAATAGCGTAGTTCCGCGAGCTGTATTGACAGGTAATTTAAGCTCAAGGCACATCGCAAGTCTCGGCGAGAGGCGTGGGTTTGAGGATAGATTCGATATGTATAGTATCTTTTACATAATGTAATTTTAACTATACACTAGACACTACTCCCTGGGTATGGATGTCTGACGTGTCGACCAAGGAAAAGAGCCTTCTGGCATCACTGTTTATTACCTTGTTGGTTTTCGGCAATTTCTTTGTCGATATCTTGGAAGTTGTGCTTTCTGGCGAGCCGATGGCTAGCGTTGGTACCAGCCTCGTTACGGCGGTGATCTCGGTCATTATTTTGGAGATCATCGCCCAGAGTTTGCTCGCCTCGTTACGCGCTTCTCAGAAAGACGACGAGAGAGACCGACTGATCGAGCGTATGTCATTTCGCAATGGTTACCTTTGCTTGTCGGTTGGCCTGTGGATTTGGATTGCTCAGACCACCATACCCACCTGGTGGACTGACCTTCCGTCCTCGTCCTATATGACGGGAGCCTTAGTCCCTGTTTTATTACTGTTGCTCTTCGTTATCGCGGAAGTGACGATGACGGTTACTCGGCTGTTTTATTACCGACACGGTCTATGACATGGCATCGACGTCGATCAAGAACAACATACGACGATTGCGTTTCGACACCAACGAGATGACCCAACAAGCTCTAGCGGAAGCCGTTGGAGTGACACGGCAAACCATCATCGCCATTGAGCATGGCAAATATTCACCGTCACTCGAAATTGCTTTCAGAATTGCCGCTGCGTTTCACGTAGCAATGGACGATGTGTTCATTCACGAAGAAACAGAACGTTCACTAAAACGCTGAACCAACCTCAAGAGCCATGACAGGTCTCGGCGAGAGGCCTCGCTCCCTTACTTTCAGCCCTTATCCTCACATCGAGGTGCACTCTCAGCTGGACAGCTTGACGATGCGCCAAGCTGCCCAAAAACCACGACCTTATTGGTTGGTGAATCCCTCTAGATCAAGAGCGGCGTCATAGATAACCGCATTTTGGAGCAACTCCGTACCCTGCCACGTGACCACGTCCCTAATCGACGCAAGATACTCTCCCCACGATGGCTGAGTATTTAGATAGCTTGTCCATGCTTCCATTTCCGCGACGTCTTTATAACCAACTGCAAACAAATGGGTTGAAATTTGATTATTCGCGCCACTTCGATTTCCCAAAGATGTTGCGTGAAGGGCTACCTGCCCCGGAAACTTCTCGGCAGCAGGATCAGCCATAAGTTTCTCCTGAGCTTCCAAGACCCTCAGGGGATCGGTGGTATAAAAGCGAGTGACCATCCAGACTCTATCTTCGTTCGATACGTCGCCCCACGCCTTAACCAAACTACCCATATAGTCCGACACGACAGTCTGATGCTGACTAAGAACATTGAAGAACGCAGCTGCATCAGCATCGCCTGCCAAAGAAGCTTCCCAATCGGTAATCGCAGCGATACTAGGCATCAACATGACAAAAGAATGGGTCGCTGGACTGATGCCATTGGCCAAAACTACGTTTACGTGCAAACCGCCTCCGTAGCTTTTGCCCTTCGCAGACTTCATGAACTTATCGGTGGCCTCCAATACTGCTTGTTGCCCCCCTGGAGAGACCGCCACCTCATATACTTTCCAAGACGGCGCAGCCATTGCGCTAGCGCTTAGCAGTACCGCACTAAATAAAGCGATGATTCTTTTCATAATTGTTCCTTACTACCGTTTATCTGAGCTAGCAGAGAAGAACACCACAGTCTCAAGGGCCTAACAAGCCTTAAATCAATCTTTTAGCACCACGGAAAATGTCTACTATTTTGTCTACTGTGCCTCTAACGAAAATACATAAAGTTAATTATTTCAATAGTTTAGGATCGATTGGGGGAGGAGGATGGTGCCCGGGGCCGGAGTCGAACCGGCACAGGATTTCTCCCGAGGGATTTTAAGTCCCTTGTGTCTACCAGTTTCACCACCCGGGCAATATCGGTCCAGAATATCCCCCAGCAAGTCTAATTCCAATCAACGACTTTCATCGGGTCGCTGACACACTCTAACTGGAGGCGTAGATTGCAGAACCATGAGGCAGATTTTGATTACCCTCGGTTTGACACTCCTACACTCGTGCTCTCTAACCGGCTCTACGGGTGGCTATTTCACGCGTGACTTGAACGAATCGAAGTTAGAAGCGGTCGGCAATTTCATGGCCAACGGTCACAAGAACAAGATAGTGGTGTATCCCGAGAGTGTGACGGTGTATCCCATTTTGAATGTCGTTGATTCAAGAACGACCATCGAAATACCCTTCAATACCTGGTGCGGAGGACCAGATAGTTACAGGCTTAGAACATATCCGTGGCGTATGCCGCCTATCGACGAATTTGGTTGTCACTTCTCCGAACCTGAGGAAAGCAAGTTTTGCAGGAATGCAGAAGAGTTAGAAAAGATAGTCCTACCCCACGTAGAAAAAGGTTTGCTCGGTTTTTCAGTCTATACAGGAGAATGTGATGGTCAGCATTTCTACTACGATTTGATTACCAAGCGATTCGTCGTTTGGTCACTTTGACGGACCGCTGATTCGACCTTGTTTCTATCTAATTGCTAGTCCTTTGACTGGCCTCATCATCATGTGCAGGTACAATCTCGATCGCGGGCCCAGGTGTTGGAACTGGTAGACAAGCAGGATTTAGATTCCTGTGTCCTCGTGGCGTGAGGGTTCGACTCCCTCCCTGGGCACCAAACACACCCTTTCGTTGACGTCCATTGACACCTATTACCTAATAAAAACAAATACTTAGTGTTTTTCGTGGTAACCCCCGTGTACGGTAGTAAACTACTATCTTTAGAGTACGGGTACCGTACGGACCGATGGGAACGAACGTGCAGACGAGGACAAGGGACCACAAAATCCACCTCAAAACGTACCGGGCGAAATTAAAATGCCGGCGTGAACCGCATTGGCGACAGGTGGGCGAAGGCAAGCACCTTGGCTACCGCAAGACCGCGTCGGGTTCAGAAAGCTGGATCGCCCGCTGGACCG
>JAKUTI010000022.1 GCA_022448765.1 Pseudomonadales bacterium | reverse complement strand
GGCCAAAGGCAGGCGGAAATGAACGGAACTGCTTATGAAACAAATGCTTTCTTGCATATTTGATGATTTCTGGGGTCCCGCGGAGGTGGCGCTCCTGCCGCCGCGGCCGCTCCGGAGGGCTCTGGTTCCTTTTTCAGTCATTCGCCTGTTTCTTTTTCCCGTGGTTCTATCAGCTTTATTACGGCATAGGTGCGGCGGGAATGAACCACCCGGGCGTTTGGGGCACCTATCTCGCGAGCTTCATCTTTTGGATCGGCCTTAGCCATTCAGGAACACTGTTGTCATGCGTGCTGCACATTACCAACAGCTCCTGGCGCAAGGCCATGTATCGAAGTGCCGAGGCCATGACGCTTTTTTCACTGGTCGTCGCCGCCATCATGGTGATGGTCCACGTAGGCAGGCCTTGGTTCATTCATTGGGCCGCGCCGTATCCCAACCAAATGGAAATGTGGCCCAACTTCCGCTCACCTCTGTTATTCGACGTCATGGCCATCACGACGTATCTCACGGGCAGTACCATCTTTATTTACATGGGGTCGATACCCGATTTTGCCGCCGTCCGTGACCGCACCCAGGGGTGGCGTAATACCATGTATTCCCTTATGTCGCTCGGTTGGCGTGGGACTGATACTGAATGGCACAGGCTGCATTGGGCCTACACATTCTTAGCCGTACTCATTATCCCTCTGGCCGTTTCAGTGCACAGCATCGTGTCTTGGGACTTCGCGATGTCCATCGTGCCCGCATTGCATCAAACGATTTTCGCACCGTACTTCGTCGTCGGTGCTATCTATTCCGGTACGGCAGGTATCGTGACGGTGATGTTCGTACTCCGAAAATTCATGAACTTTGGTCAGTACATTACTGAACTGCATTTTGACAATCTCGGTAAGTTGTTACTGGTCCTGTCCCTACTTTGGACCTACATCAACATCGTCGAAGTATTCACCGGGTTTTACAGCAATGCGTCTGGAGAAATCGAAGCGCTGAACTATCGTTTGTTTGGGTTCTACGCGCTGTTGTACTGGGAAATGATCGCGTTTTGCGCCATCGCACCGCTACTCTGCGCCTTCAAGAGTTTCAGGACGTCCTTTGTCCCAATGCTCGTCTTGTCCATCGCCATCAATATTGGCATGTATACCGAGCGTTTCCTGATCGTCGCCACCTCGTTGTCACGACAATACCTCCCCGATGCGTGGGGTTTATACACTCCAAGTGCGGTCGAGATATCGATACTTCTGGGGACTTTTGCATTGTTCACGACCCTCTTTTTGTTGTTTGTAAAAGTCTTTCCGAGCGTGTCCATGTACGAAGTCAAAGAGACGATGGCATCGCCTAAGAAGGCTGCTCCTGCGGCATCCGAGGGGAGCCCGGCATGACAAATTTTGTTGTTGGACTTTTTGGAGACCCGGAATCAGCGCTCACGGCAGCGGGCTCTATTCAAACCGCGGATCTTGGAACCCCAGAATTAATGTCCCCCGTGCCCATGGAAGGTGTGGAGGAAGTGCTTGGCGAAAAAAAATCGGTGATTAAACGCTTCTCCCTCTTTGGGGCAATCTTTGGGGGCGTCTCGGGGTTTCTGCTAGCCGCGATAACCGCTGTGCTTTACGCCCATCCTACCGGTGGTCGGCCCATCATTACCTTCCCACCGTACCTAATCATTACGTATGAATTAACGATCTTGTTCGGGATTGTCTTTACCGTGATCGGTTTTTTTGTCAGCGCACGGCTTCCGAATGGACTTTGGACAGCCTGGTGGAAACAAGACGAAAATCGACCCTACGTACCGGAAGCCGCCGTCGATAAGTTCGCCGTATCGGTCTCATGCGCTAATGACGCAAGTGTTCAGCAAGCCGAAGCAATCTTACGAACGGCCGGTGCTGAAGAAGTCCGCGACGTCACGGAGGAAAATTGATGGGCCGGCGAGCGACGCATAGGATCAAGCAACTGACATACCGACGTTTTTCGTTAGTCCTCTTGTTTGGGTTGACTGTACTCAGTTGGGGATTCCCATGGGATCAGGACATGGTCGACCAAGCACCCATCAAAGCGCAGGAAGCGCCCACGCCGAGCGATACAGGTGCCGTTCCAATTAACGGCGGCGAGACGGTACCCGCACCAGTAACCGAAGAAGGCATGTTTGCAGCCAAAGAAGCAGCTGCGGCCTTGAGCAATCCAATCCCAGTAACTCCCGAATCCCTCCAAATCGGAGCTGATTTGTACGAAATCAACTGCCGTGTTTGCCATGGCAAAGGGGGAGAAGGCGACGGTTTGGTGGGCCTTAAGTTTGCGACCAAAGCGCCAGTTAATTTGAACGAGGCATACACGCAAGACCAGACCGATGGCGAGATCTTCTTCACACTCACGCGAGGTCGAGGACTCATGCCCCTCTATCGCGACGCGTTAAACGCTGACGAGAGATGGCACGTTATCAATTACCTCAAAACCGAGTTTGGTGAGCAATGAATCAGCTAATCCCATCTTCTAGCCTAGGCCAGGAGTCGCCCTCAACAACTACCGGCAACGCGAATCTGTTAGCAAAACTATTTGCCGTGATAGCGCTTACGAGCCCCGTTTATGGCGCGTCCATGGACGTCACCGGACCCGACTACGGACTCTTGATTGTTTCGTTCCTTTTCCTGATGGGCGTTAGCCAAGTCGGCGTCGTATTTTGTGCGATTTGCCGCTTAGTTTATGCCCAGTGGGCCAAGCCCTTTTACCGATTGGCCGAACTTAGCACCATGGCGTTCGCACCCTTCGCCATCATTGGTTTCATTCTAATTTTCATGTACGAGAAAGAACTTTTTTATTGGCTCAATTCATCCGTCGACCTTCACTTGAGCGGCGTTACCGCTTCTTGGCTGACCAGCGACGGGCTGCTCTATCGAAACCTCTACGCTCTTTTAGCCTTTTACGGACTAAGCTGGTTTTACGTTAGTAAGGGCATCCGACAGGATCAATCAAACCAGGAAGAGGGTCAGCAGCGCAAAGTCGAACGTCAATTATTTTTGTTGTCACCCTGGGTCATCGGCGCCTTCGTTCTCTGTAACACGTTCATCGCGTGGGATTTCGCCATGATGATCATTCCGGCAAGCCATGGTCATCAGTGGGTAAGTACAGTTTTCCCGATTCACTTCTGGTTTGGCAGCGTTTTCGCTGGAACCGCGGCATTGATTGCATTCCCTGCCCTGCTTGGACGGGGCAATAACTCCCCGTTCAACGAGCGCCACATCCGTCAGCTCAGCACGCTGGTGACTAGCTTTACTTTGTTGTGGCTATACTTCTATTGGGCCCAGTTTTTCGTCATCTGGTTTGGCAACATGCCGCATGAGTTTGAACCGCTCTGGCGTCAAATGTACGGCCACTATGCACCCTACTACTGGACGATGATTTCGGGCTGCTTCTTCATTCCGCTCGCCGCTCTCATATTCGCCGTGTTTAATCGGTCCACGGTGGCAATGTGCGCGGTCGCTGTCAGCATTGGTGTTGGGGCCTGGGTCAACAAGTACTTGATGATTATCCCCGTGTTTTCTGACGACGCCCGTCTAACTGACCATCTTGGCCAACTCGGACTTTCTGTCGTTTTGGCACTTGCTTTTGTCTCGGTCCTCTACGCGCTCGCCAAGCGTTATTCAACGTACTCGAACTGGGAGATGAGCCTGAGTCCCAATCCGGACCGGTAAGCACTCGGGTGAGTGCCGACTCAAAAAGAATCGGCTTGCTAACGGTGGGTATACTGATTTCGGGCTTGTTCGTCGCGCTCGGTAATTGGCAGCTAGGTCGAGCGAACCAAAAAAGTGCGACGCTCGAGCAATTCAACAGTCGCGCCCAGTCACCCGCCATGGATCTCGCCAAATTCAACGTCACCGATATTGCTAGCGTGGTCGGGCGATCGGCATTCACCAAAGGAGGATACCGAGCAAGTACAACCGTCCTACTCGATAATCAATCTTTGGGAGGCCGAATCGGGTACCTCGTTTACACCGCCTATCGAATTGCCAAAACAGATCTCCACATCCTGGTAAATCGCGGATGGGTTGCGGCGCTCCCCGATCCTCGACGGTTACCGGAACTCGGACCCGAGCCCATCGGTTCAAAGGTATCCGGGAGGCTTAGTGACCCACCCTCGGAAGGCATTCGTTTGCGTGGCACCGAGATCGCCGAGCCGATGAGCGACGGCGTCTGGCGGGTGCAACGAATCGATTTTCCCGCACTCCAGACGCTCTTTGATGTGGAGATCATTGGGACAACACTACTGCTAGACAATGCCATGCCAAATGGCTTCGTTCGAAATTGGACCGCCCCGGGGACAGACCAGGCACGGCACCTTGCGTATGCCTTCCAGTGGTTTGCTTTGGCGTTGGCTGTCTTTGTCATTAGTGTGGGTTTGTTTGTGAGGTCCAAGAGGAGTACACGGACATGAAAACTAGATCTAGAGCTACACCCGCGCAACGCAAGGGCCGGCTAATTCTTTCCGGCATCGCGGCCGTTTTCGTGATCCCCGTGATTGTTGCGGCGATATTCACCATGGGCCCACTAGAGTGGCAAACAAATAGAACCGTGAACTACGGGATCTTAGTTAAACCTGCACTTGAACTTACGTCATTTGGGCTCTCGACCCACGGTGAAATCGACACACGAAAACGCACCGTGCCCGGTGATTGGTTTCTCGTTGTGTTCCACGACGAAGCGTGCGCAACGCTCTGCGAGCGCCTCCTTGACCAAGCAACCCAAATTCAAACCGCGATCGGACGGGACCGGACCCGCGTTGAAGTCGCGTTACTAAGCCCCCAGTCGTTGCCAGCTGCCTTCGAAAACCCCCGCTGGTTACTAGGCGAAACCGATCGGTTTGTCCGCGAGTTACACGCTGCTGCCGACTCGCAACAGCAACTGCCCGTTTTGCTTATCGTCGATCATCGCCGCCGTGTGGCGTTAATGTATCCACCGAAGGATCATGCGCAAGACGCCCTTCGAGACCTGAAGCGTTTGCTCAAGTCTTCAGCGCCTCCGTAACGATGCATGTGCCAACCACGCTCGCGCGTGCCTTCATGCACAAAACGCGCTGGATTTAGCTCGTGCTCTACACCTTGTTCCGACAAAGCGTCGCGATGATTGATCCCAAACCCAAGGTTCACTCAGCGGAACCGCTGACCTCGGTAGGGTCATTGATCTGGCGAGCGGATCGCACAATCGAAATTTCGCTCGGGATTGTGCTGCCTCTTAGCATGGTGGTCGTGGCTAATGAGCAGAGCGAACTGCTGCTATATTCGCCGACACCCCTCGACGACAGAACGCAAGCTGCCATCGACGCCGTGGGTAGTGTCCGCTGGATTGTCAGCCCAAACCCTTTACACGGCCATTTTGTCAGTCGTTATCGCCAAATCTACCCCAGCGCCGATTACGTAACCCCGAGCCAAGTACCCATAGAACAATGGCGTCCTTGGTTTGACCCCATGCGAGTCGAAACACGCGACGGTTACGCCGAAATCTGCGGTTATCACCGCGCGTCACGTACCCTGATTCTTTCGGATCTCGCCTTCAATGTCCGAAGCGCTAACAAAAGAACCCGAGCTGTGCTACGTCTCAACGGCGCATGGCAACAATTCACGCCGACCCGTTTGCAGCGTTTGTTGGTAATGAAAAACCATGCCGCGCTACAAACCTTTTATCGATGGGCGATGAACCACGATTTCAGCCAGATATCCGTTTCCCACGGTGCAATGGTGTCCAACGAAGCATCTGATGCCTTTACGCAGGCGTTTGCGCCGTGGCAATCGTCTTAGTGTTACACCCGCTAGTTGCGGGTTTGTTACGATGCTTGCTCGCGGTCTGAAAACGTGCGACCGCAAAGTATCGGAAAGCCGCACGTTTTAGTCGGTAATGGAGACAATGGGCATGGCGAGTGGGTATCAAGGTCCATCAGCGGTGTTGGCAGCCATGGCGGAAGGCATCGGCGACTTAACGTTCGCATCTTCCGACTGGGTCGAGACAGCGGGCGAGGTTCTACGAGAGGCCGTTGCGGATCGCGCCGAAGCGCTCGTCGATCTCGGGGATTTTACGCTTTGTGAAGTTGCACACAATCCACCTGCGTACTTGCATACTGGCGCGACGCTAGCGTGGCACGCCCGTTTTAGTGGGGCTAACGTCGACGTCAATACCGGCGAACTTGACCGCTCCGAATGCGATTTCAAGCTGCAAGGTGATCACTCGGTGATGAGCAACCTCGCCCGGATCCAATACCACGGCAAAGATCCCGCTCTCGTGTCGATCGCCCAGGCGCGCCTAAACAAGTTGACGCGCTGGGAGATCGACGGCGCGCTACCCGAACACCCTGCACTCAGCTCTGCATTAGCCACATTACACGACCGCATGGCGGCTCGTACCATGCCGCGTTTTACCTTCATGACGCCCGAGTGGGTCAGTTCCGCCCGCCACATTCTTAGCACCCGTGCCGGCTCCGACAAATACGCTCCTGGTATTCGAAACACCGTCTACACCTTTTCTGAAGAATTCACCGACACGCCTCATTACGCATTTCCCGACGGTTCGCACGGCGGCTTTTGGGTGCATTGCAATCATGGCCAAATTACGGTCGGTGCCGGGCCATTGCCCGCCCATTTAGAGCCCGCAGATACTTTGACCAAGGGCATGTATACCCCAGTTGTCCCGGTCGGACGCACCGTCAACGAGGCTATGACAGACGATGAGAAAGAAGAACAAGCCGCGTATGGAAAAGCGGCATTTCGCTTCGACAAAGAAGCGAACCGCGCGCCCATCAATCAATCGTCTCCCTCCGGCAAGGGGCCGATGCCGCCCGAGCTCGGGCGAGTGTTTTTACCTCTCCACGATGAGCTGTCCAAACGGACGTCTGGCGAGCTTCCCGCGGACTTTGACGATTCCGTAAAGGATGCGTGGAGCAAACCTCAAGGCTTCGATCGAGACGCCCAGTACGATCCTTCGTGGCTGCGTTATAGCGAGGTTGATATCTACGGAGAACCGCGATCCTAATCGCACCCGTGCGGTTTAAAGGTCGATTCACCAAGACCCTTTTTCTCACTGCATTTTTTGCGGCGGCGGTTAACGGTTTCGCCAAACCCGAATATTTCCCTGATGCAATCAAGTTTGGCGCGCGCGATTGCTCCTTCTGCCATGCGCTGGCTTCCGGTGGAGGGGGTCACAACGAACGTGGTACCTGGTTAATTGCGGAGCAAACGCGGCGCGGCGCTAACGAGTTGAACGTCGCTTGGCTTTCAGAGCGTGACGCGCTGGTCGAACACTCCGAGACGATGTTGAATGCCGCAACAATCGCTGTCGCGACACCGAATACACTCCATCCAAGAGCCTCAGACTCAGCCAAGCGTCCGTTCGATTATTCGACCGCTCACGGCGATTGGCCCGCATACGGAGGTGGCGTTGGGGCTGACAAGTACGCACCCTTCGATCAAATCACGCCAGAAAATTTGAACCAGCTCGACGTCGCCTGGGTCTGGGAATGGGATGACTCACCCGATTGGACGGATCGTGCCAGCCGGTCAAAAATGCCCGACGGATTCAAAGCAACACCGATCATGGCCGGTGGTCGGCTCTTCGTCCGCAGCCGGTACTCGGTCGCGGTGGCGTTGGATCCTGTATCTGGGGAAACGCTATGGAGCTTCGACCCTGAAACCGGGGAGGGCCGACGTCCGCCCATGTTTGGCTTCACCACCCGAGGTCTCGCCTACCACCAGGATGCCTCGGGAGCTCGGGTTTTGCTGTTGACCACCGATGGCTGGTTGTACGCACTCTCGCCAACAACCGGCCAGCCAATGCCGAGCTTTGGGTTGAACGGAAAAGTTGATCTGACCCGAGGTTTGCGTAGAGAGCTCCGTCGGTCAACGACCACCTGGAGCTACCCCCCCACCGTTTGTGGGGATACTGTCGTGATCGGGAATCAAGCCAACGACGGTTCGCACTATCGACGCAGAAATCAAACGGCTGCTTGGAATGACAATCTACCGTTAGGAGACGTGCGCGGATTTGATGCACGCACCGGTGAACAACTGTGGGTCTTTGAGACCGTGCCGCAACAAGGCGAATTCGGTAATGACACTTGGGGGAATGAGTCGTGGCGCTGGATGGGCAATACCAACGTTTGGTCGACGACGAGTTGTGATGCTGAGCTCGGCCACGTCTACCTCCCGGTGACCGCCCCCACCCATCACTTTTATGGCGGCGATCGTCCAGGCAATAACTTATTCGCCACCTCCGTGGTTGCCCTCGACGCGCGTAACGGTGATCGACTCTGGCATTTTCAAACCGTGCATCACGATATCTGGGACTACGATCTACCTGCGGCACCGGTAATCGTCGACCTCGTCGTTAAGGGGAAACCCATCAAGGCCGTGGCCCAGGTGGGGAAAACTGGGTTCCTCTACGTCTTTGATCGCATCACGGGTAAGCCCGTTTGGCCCATCGAAGAGAAGCCTGTTCCCCGCAGCTCACTCGCTGGAGAACAAGCCTCACCGACCCAGCCGTTTCCAACCTGGCCGCCCCCTTTTGAGCAACAGGGTCTGACAGAAAATGACCTCATTGATCTCACCCCAGAACTTCGACGGGCGGCACTTGAGCGAATAAAAGAATGGAAAATTGGTCCACTTTTTACGCCGCCATCGATTGAAGGCACGGTGGCGTTGCCGGGCATCGGCGGTGGCGCCAATTGGGGCGGAGCCGCATTCGATCCAGAGACTCACATGTTCTATGTGGCGTCGCGTCGTATGCCGACCTTGATTACAGCTCGAGAAGTCGACCAAGCGCGTTTCGGCACTCGATACCAAGCCACCTTTCGTATGCCAAGTGCCGATGGACTGCCCTTCGTAAAACCACCCTGGTCGAGCATCACTGCCTATCAACTGAATACAGGTGACATCGCTTGGCAGGTTCCTAACGGGATCGGTCCGACAGATCACCCAAGCCTCAAGGGGCTCGATTTGCCTTCCTTGGGAAACCCGGGGACTGCACCGGGTTTATTGATTACACCGGCCGCCATTTTTCTCGGGCATCGGTCAGACGGCACGGTGCTACGTGCGTTGGACAAGCATTCGGGAGCATTGTTGTGGGAACACGCCATCGAAGGCTCACACGTTGAAGCACCGCCCATGACGTATGTGGCCGACGGTCAGCAGTTCATTGTCATTGGTACCGGCAGCGCAATTGAGCCATCGCGCCTCACCGCCTTCCGGCTACCGTAACGAGTCAACCCCAGCAATCTACCATCATAGCGGCTAGCCGCCCGTATCACTCGCACGCAACCATCGAATGAGCGAAATAGCCAGGACACCAAGAACTGGGATTAACGGCAACGCGGTAACCACGGAACTCGCCTTCACGGCCTCAAGACCACCAGCCAGCAACAGTCCGACCGCAATAAAGGCCAATGCAAATGCCCAACAAAGCCGGTTCATCCTCGCCGGCTCAACGCCTCCCCGTAAATTGCGCGTGGTAATACTGGCGAGGACATAGGCGACTGAATCCAACGTCGTCGCAAGAAAAATAAACGACAAGACTGTGAACACCAAGATGGCAATCGTTGAGAACGGCAGGGTCGCGACAATCGCGACGACCGCCGCTTCCTGTCCTTGCTCTTGGAGAATTTGGGTCACCGGCAAAAGGCCTTCCAATTCGAGATGCAGCGTGTAGGCACCGCAAACCGCCATAAAGGATAGAGTTCCGAGCGAACCCCAACCAACAATTCCCAATACCACTTGGCGGATCGTACGACCTCGTGAAATGCGTCCAAAGAAAAGTCCCATCAGCGGCGCGTACGCGATCCACCAGGCCCAATAAAAGATCGTCCAGTCCTCGGGAAAACCCCCTTGCTCAATCGGATCCAACCAAAAGCTCATGTGCGCGAAGTTGTTCAACATCAGGCCAACGCTATTGACGCTGAGCGAGAGAATGAAGACCGTCGGGCCCGCCAGGAGCACAAACACGACGACAAACACCGCAAGAAAAATATTGATGTCGGCGAGGCGTCGAATACCCGCCTTTAAGCCACGATACACACTCGTGCCAAATATCAGTGTCCATACGGCGAGTACCGCGAGGTTAAGGGTCATGCCCGATTCGATGCCGGTTAACTTGCCAAAAAATTCAGCGACGAGGGGTACCCCAAGACCAAGCGATGTACCCGCGCCACCAATGATGCCAATGATGACCAAGGTATCGATAAGGGGTGACCACCACTGCCTTTGCTTAGGTGTCGATAGCACCCCTTCAGACGCCGCACTAATCCGCAAAAAAGGCGTTTTTCGGACATACAGGGAATACGCGATGGGAACCGTTGGTAGCGCGTAAAACGCCCACGGAATCACGCCCCAGTGGAACTGAGCGTACGCGTGACCCCATTCCATTGCAGCGGCAGTTCCAGACTCAATGCCCAAAGGCGGCGTCACGAGGTAGTACACCGGTTCAACAAACGCCCAGCTCACCAAACCAATGCCAATGCCCGCGGTGAACATCATGGCAGCCCACGAGAGTTCCCGGAACTCTGGCTGTTCTCCAGGATCCCCTAACCTAACGCTCCCATATCGACTCAACGCAAGCCAACCACAAAAGCCCAGCGTGGCCGTCGCGACAAGCAAGAAAAGCCAACCAAAGTTCATCGTGACCCAAGTCTTCCAAGCCGTCGCCCCCGCCTCCGCTTGGGTCGGATCTTGTAACAGGTAAACGCCTGCGATCAGCACAATAATGAGCGATGGGAGAAATACCCTCAGGTCGATACTTGGCCCGTCTTCAACGGTCGATATTCCTGCATTTTCGGACATGGGTCGAACTTCCTGTACTCGCGTTATTCGGTGTTGGGGATTACTGGATTAAGAGCTCGTTTAAGGGGTTCCAAATGGTCTTCGTAGTGCCGCCACTGCGCGAGGGAACTCCTGTATATGGGTTGGCGTACTTGTTCGGAGCTCGCCGTTCGTACGGCTCGTTCGTTGCGATGAAATTCAACGCACGCGTCCTCAAAGGGCAGCCCACAAAATTCGAGCAAGCGTCGAACTTGGCCTTCGAGATCGTCGACAACGTCTTCGTGTTGTACCCGCAAAATCCATCCCGGAAGAACCTTGTCCCAGTGATCCATCAGCGACACGTAATCACGGTAGTAAGTACCCACATCCTCTAAGCTATAGGTGAATTCCTGTCCTTCCGCGAACAACTGTTTGAAGCCGCTAAAACAGCAATCCATCGCGTCGCGCCTTGCATCAATGATTTTGGCGTGAGGCAAAATCAAACGGATGAGCCCAAGATGGCGAAAATTGTTCGGCATTTTGTCGGTAAAAAACGGCGCGCGCGCGCGCAAAAACTGCGTGTCAGCAATGTATTGCTCACCGAACCCGGTGAGATCGACATCGCTTAACGTCGTCAGTACACCAGGATAACGGGATGGTTCGCCTTCTTTGGTGCGTCCTTCGAGCTTGCGTACCAAGGCTAATATATTTTGGAGCTCCAACGTTCCGTCGACCTGGCTGTGGGATGCAAGAATTTGTTCCAACAACGTCGAACCCGCCCGTGGAAGACCCACGATAAAGATAGGGTCAGGGCGCCGACATCCACGACCTTCCCGCAACGAAAGCAAGTTCGCATCACAAATAGTTGCCTGGAGCTTCAGATCTTCCGTCATCGTTTCAGCTCGATACTTCGAAATCCCTCGTTTCAACGAATTGCCTTTTTCGTAGAAACGAAAGCTCTCGTCAAAATCGCCGAGATCCTCAAGAGCTTTTCCCAAGGCAAAGCACAAATGCCAACGGTCCGTGAGCGCCACCACCTCGTTCGCTTCGACTTGTTGCATCCTGCTAATTTCAGCATCGCTGAACCGATACGTTTTTAGGTTCGCCAGGCTCCAAAACGCGTCACCAAAATCAGGTCGCGCGTGCGCTGCCGCGTGGTAGGCCTCAATAGCTTCATCTTGTCGGCCCAACGTTTTTAACGCGTGTCCTCGCGCCAAATGCAACGTCGGGTTAAGGGGTTGGTATTTGAGTTGTTCGTCGTAGATGGCGAGCCCCTCGTCAAATTTCCCCGCCGCCACACTGGCATTCGCGTACAGTGTCTCCAGTGTTGGGACACCGGATTGCGTTTCTCGAACAATCTGCGCTTGTGCTAACGCTTTTTCGTATTTTTGTCGTTTCTGCAAGACCCCGACGTAGTCAATTCGAACCGGGAGATATTCGGGCTCGAACTCCAAGGCACTTTCCAGCAGAAATTCAGCGTCGTCCATGATATGGAGTTTAGACGCGAGTTCGGCAAGAAGGCGCATGGCTTCGACATGCCGAGGGTTCTTTCTTAAGAACGCCCGACACAGTTGGTCCGCCTTAAAGAGCCGCCCCTGATATAGAAAACTCGTGACCGACAACAACTCTTTGGGCAAAGCGCTCAGTCGATCGGCCTGCGCTTGAGCAAATTCCGCGTCGCCCCCACCCGATTGTGATCGTATTAACTCGGCAAGGGATTGCCAGCTGGATGCCAAGGCAGGGTTTAACTCAACAGCTCGGGAATAGGCGGTCCTGGCAGCATCGTTGAGCCCCATGATTCGGCATAAATGACCACGTTCTTGAAAACAGCGCGCATGCTCTGGCGCAACCGATTGCAACCCGTCAAGCGTCTTTAAGGCGCGTTTATGTTCTCTGGAATAGCGCAGACACACTGCCAGCAGGTACATCGCCTCCGCGTTCTCGGGATCACGTTCTAGAACGGACTCGGCCCCTCGAAGGGCAGCGGGTAACTCACCCGCTTGCAGCGAACGCTGAACATCGGACAGCGCTTTTGCGCCATCCGATGCGTCGTCTATTGAGTCTACCGAATCGGGCGCGTCGTCTTTAGATATCGTAGGCGACACGGAGACTGATAGTCAGCGGTCGGTTTGTGGTGACCCGCATGATGTCGTCCTGATTATTGATGTATTGATCAACTCGCTCGTCGGTCATGTTCTCAATAAAGAGGCCTGCACTCCAGTCATCCTTGCTCACACCCATCGACAGATCGTAGGTCGCGTAGTTGGCCTGATCGCGCCGATTGACAGCTACCAGTGAGCTGTAGCTATCGCTTCCCGCTTGCACACTCATTTGTGCGAACGCCTCGAAGCCTCCGCCGGTGACCCAGTCACGCCGAAGCCGGAGGGTCGTCTGCAACTCGGGCATCAAGGGAAGCTGACTACCGATGGCCGCAAGTTCAACCGCTTGACCGTAGACGTCCGTCAGCTCGGTGTCGTTGTAGGACATCGCCGCGTTGATGGTCCAATTCTCATCCACATTCCAGATCAGGTCGGCTTCCACACCCTTGATATCGGCATCGGCCGCATTTTCAACAAAAGTTAGGATCGACACGTTCTGAGGATCAAACCGCGTCACTTGCATGTTCGACCATTCGATGAAATAGACATTACCGTTGAGCTGAACCGTCCCGTCAGCCAACGTCGATTTCCATCCAAACTCGATGTTATCGACATCGTCCGTGTTGTAGTTGGCACCCACCGTCGGAAATGCCGGATTCGCCGACGGGATACCCCCACCACGATTCCATCCACCAGGGCGATAGCCCTCCGATATCGTTGCGAACAACAAGAGATTATCCCTAGGAGTGTACGAGAGCGTGAATTTCGTGATGATGTCGTCGAAGTTACGCGGATTTCTGCTGTGCCCGCCATTGACGTCGTAATCACGACCCCGATCCGTGTTGCGCACGCCCGTGCCCGGGGAACCCTGGAAGATTCCATCACCAAAATTGGACGAACCCTCGAAGTCGATTTCCAGATCGTAGCGTCGGACCCCGATCACGCCGGTCAATTTGTCGTTGAAGTCGTAGGAAACCTCACCGAAATATGCGACTTGTTCTTCCGTTCGCCGAATATCGTTAAAAAACGTAATACCGGGAGCACGTGTCGACGCATTGACCTGGGCTGCTGCCGCAATCGGTGCATTCGGAACGAAGCCCAATTCGGTCGCTGCTTGGTATTGGTAATCGTCCTGCGTCTCGATCTCAAAGTCGTCAATAAAGATACCGGCCGTGAGTCGCATTCGGTTATCTTCTGACGTCGAGATCCGAAACTCATGCGTCGTCCGTTCTTGCGACTGGTGCAAAATCGCGCCCTTCACCGGGTTCAAACACTCGCGCCCCCCAGGCGTAATGAACCGAGCGTCGACCCCGTAATTCACAACATACGCGGGATTCGAGTAAGTACACGTGTAGTAGCTAATATAAGCTCCGGAGTTGTTGTAGCCCGTGTAATCAACCATCTGCTCGATTTTTCGATCGAGGTAGCCGCCGGTGTAGATCATCTCCAACGCGTCCCCGCGACTACTGACCGTCCAACTCGTTAGGCCAAACTCGTCTCTCAGGTGGTCAGGGAAGTAGCGATTAACGTCAAGATCCCCGACCTCGGGATCGAAATCAAACACGCCATCGGACCCAAGCTCTTGGGCGGTGTGTTGAACCAGGACATCGATGGTGTCTTGATTCATCAAATTGCCTTCGGGAATATATTCGTACGAACCGCTGATCCGTGCACCCCTGTAGTAACTGTCGTTAAAGTCCGATTGCACCAGCGTCTTGTTGCTGGCGGCGGCATAACTAACAGCGCTAGCCGTCGCCGTGGAGAGTGGATTCACTGAAGGATCCGTGGTGAAGGATCCAAGGACGTTGTCGATGTAACCACCCTCATGGATGGAATAGAAAGCGCCCCGTACCGCCATTTGTTCGTTCACGGGGATATTGATAAAGGCCTCGATTCCGGTGCTGGTGTCACCGTCTTTGGTGTTGGACATGGTGATGTCGGCGCCATGGGCAAACGCGTCGACCTGTGGCTTGTTGGTGATAAGCCGAATGGTTCCCGCTTGCGAGCTCGCACCAAACAGCGTTCCCTGTGGCCCCGGCAACACCTCGATACGCTGAATATCGGTCGCGTACACGTCGAGGTTACGACCTGGCGCAGTTACCGGTTGCTCATCCAGATAGAGCGCCACATTTGGCGTGGTGCCTTGAGCACCCGACAACAACACGGTAATCGGTTGAACCGCCATGCCCCTGATGTAAACAGTCGCCCTTCCCGGACCCACGCTGGCTGAGGAAACGTTGGGCAAGTGCCGAACGTAATCATCGAAATTTCCGATGTCCGCGTCATCCATCATGGTCTCATCAAGCACGTTGACGGCGACAGCGGTCTCTTGCGCGCTCGATGCGCGTTTTGTGGCTGTGACAATCACTTCTTCGATTTCGGTTGCAGCGAACCCCGTGGTGCTCGCAGCTACGGCCATCATGGCAGCGTTGAGTTTTTTCAGTCGGAACATAGAAAACTCCAGGTTTGGTCTTTTTCGATCAAGGTCGAGATAAGTGGAGCGGGCAGGAACGTTTGAGGCCTGAATTACACCACCTTACCGCCGACCAGTCAAAGCTGAGACCCTCGACTTTCCTACTTATTCGCACGTTACTTAAGCATAGTTCCGGCGATGCAGCCTCTGCTTTTCAGCTCCGCAGCTCACGTCCGCCACCCTCACGACAACTTCGGAACGCTGAAAAACTCAAAGGCCGTATTCGGTCACTGCGGAGTTACGTCAAGATCAAGTACACTTTCCTCGGAAATCGTAAAACGAGTTGACTCGCTAACCATCACCGCGGAGCTACACGAGATTTGCCCAACATATTGAAATATTGCTCCGTCGTGGTCGTGATCTCGATGGCCAACTTCGCCATGACTACGGAAAGCGTGGCCTTCCAGGCGCTGCCAGGAGAGATTGAAGAACCTTCAGATAACGCCTCTCCCTCCGAACAAGAGCCCGACGAGGAGATGATCGTGACTGCACCCAGGCCCGACAAAGGGCAGGTGCCGCAATTCGAGTACCTGTTAGAGACCTACAAGGCACGCAGTAAAGGCTCGCTCCTTTACCGGCGCGGCAAGTACGCGGAGTCCTTTCCTTACCTATTGGTCGCGGCGAAGCGGGGCTTCCGTTTGGCCCAAGCCCGTGTTGGCTTTCTATTCCAACAAGGCATTGGGACACCCAGAGACGGAGAAGCAGCCATCGCCTGGCTTGCCCTTGCCGCAACACCCGACACACTCCCTGAGATCATGAATTATTTTCGTGCCCAATGGGCCAAAATCCCGCCCGAGTACATCCCCCACCTAGAGCAGCTCATTGAAGAATACCGTGACCAATACGGCAACCGCGAAAACCGCGTTGTATGTGACATGAGTCGGAAGGCGGGGACGCACTTCAAGAAGTTGACCTGCCGTTTTATGGACGAATCGATTTATCAAGATTTCAGTGACGCCATCAATGCAGACGAAGCCATCGAACAAATCGGTGGTGGCGGGTAGTTAGTTTCCCTTGGCAAACGCAAATCCCCACGTTTTACAAGTTGACATTTGTTGTATCAAGGCGTAACTAAACGGTACTGGGGGAGATTGTCTACGCCGCGAGGGTCGCTCGCGGCAAGATTTGGTAGTGGACAGTGTCCATCCTACGTTCGCGCACGTGGAGAGGAGAAATTTATGTGGTACCCGAGAGCCTTCTTTAAGTGGTGCTCGCTCGCTTTATCTTTGACTGTTTGCAATGCATTCGCCGCCGATGAGGCGCGATGCTTGCCCGGCTACATTTACGACGATGATATTGACGAGTGTGTATCTGATACTGCTGAAGAAGAGATTATCGTTACCGGTTCTTTCATCCGGCGAGACAACTTCGACTTGCCTTCACCGATGAACGTCATCGACGAGCTGGATCTGGAGATGGCCGCAACCCCGGACATTGGCGATGTGCTGTTTGACCAAACCTTCCAAGTAGGGGTTAACGCAAACGCTGCTCCGTTCGAGTTCGGTGGGGGTGATGATCAGAACTGGCAGCAAGGCGGCGAGGTATGGGCCAACTTGCGGGGTCTCGGTACCCGGGCAACGATGACGATGATGGATTCGCATCGGGTCCCTGCGAACGTAACCGGTTATAGCTGGTGGACACGACGTGCCGGAACGGACGTCACGAACCTTTACCCAGGCATTGCCATTGGCCGCGTTGAGACCATCCTTGATGGTGCGTCCGCGTTGTATGGCTCCGAGGCCGTGTCCGGCGTTGTTAACTTGATCCCACGAAAGAACTTCGAGGGATTGATGATGAATTATGAAGTCCAGCAAGCGACCGATGCTGGCGCTCCACAAAAACGAATGAGTTTATTGGCCGGTGCACAAGGTGAGCGCACTAGCGTTATTTTTGCGTTAGAAATTCGCGACGGCGAACGCATGAAGCTGACCGATCGACCCGAATACATTGTCAGTTCCGCCAACTGGACGGGGCAATACCTGCCGCCCTACAACGAAACGGGACGTGGGAATCCAGGCGATTGGTCGGTGCCCGTACGGGGCGTTGACGGCACCCTGCAGCCGTACAACGGCGGTGCCTGGTACCAATATCAAGGCCAATGGATGCAAGACGTTACATACGCACCCCTGGCCGATAACTCAGGGCGTAATCGCTCGGTGCGTCACGTCGATCCCGGTTGCGGTTTCGAGTTCGGATCCGGCTACTCGTCGGTGCCGCATCTGCCCGCGATTGGTGATCCCGATCGCCCCGCGGCGACCTTGGCCGTTGCGGACTACACTGGCGGGATGGCGGTAACCGATCACTCGAGACCTGGTAGCTTCCTGAACGGCTATATGACCGGTGATGTGGCCGGCCTATCGTCGTCAGAAGGTACTGAAGGACAGTGGTCGGGTAATCGTCAAGATTGCCGCCAGGTGATCGCCGACTTCCAAGACATTGAATCCAAGCGCGATCAACAACAGGGCTTCGCGTACTTTGAGCACGAGCTCAACGATTACGTCAAGATCAAGGGCGAACTCGTCGTCTCCACGATGGACTACGGCACCCGAGACCTGGTTGGGGATCTCGATGAGATGGACCGAATCAGCCTCATGGGCAGGAATACGCCCATGGTCATTGGCGAAAACCCAGGGAATCCTTTCCACGCCTTCGCCGATGGAACCAACGGCTTTCCAGCCGACAGCTATCTAAGCTACACCGATAGTAATGAGAACGGTATTTACGATTACCTCGAAGAGCCCGGTGAATATTACGTCTTCGCGCAAGACGCTAATGGCGACGGCATCCCCGATCGCGACTGGGATGGCGACGGTGTCGCCGACCTAGACGCCCAAGGCAATGTCGAGGCCCGTGTGCTATTGCAGCCCTATTGCAGCGATGCAACTGCCGAATGGTGGGAGTGCGTTTACGGCGTGGACAGCAACGGTGACGGCGTCGTGGCCTCGCTCGCTGACGCCGACGGCGACGGCCTGCCCGATCGCTTCGACCCCGACAGTGGCGGCTTACACCTCTTCGAGGACGTGCGGATGATTGAAATGTCCATCGCGCCCAAGCAGCCCTATGGAAACACGATCTCCTGGTTGAACGACGATATGACGTATAACCGTCGTCGACAAATCGACAACTTGAGGATCCGACTTGGTACCGAAATCACCATCCCAGACACGGAATGGATCATCGATTTAGACTGGATCTCTGCGTGGAGCAAGCGCGAGGAAGACTACGCCGAACCGGTATGGCCGTGGACAGTCCAATCGATGCGCTGTGAGGGTGGCCAGATGAACGACTCTTGCTGGAACCCCTTCAGCACGGCATGGCTCGACACCAACGAATACGGTCAGCTGCTTGAGGCCTGGCGAAACCCGGATCACCCAGCGGCCAACACCGAGCTTGAACATCGCTACGCCGGCGTATTGTTGCGCCACGACCAACGCAACATCCGTATGGACGTGATCGACGCGGTGGTATCAAACGGTGCCATCTTCGAGCTGCCGTGGAACGATTCACCCGTTGGCCTCGCTGCCGGTATCCACCACCGACTTGAGTCGGAGGAGTACCGTCCCAACCAACTCGGCGCCTCGGCGCTTGGTTCTGCACGAACCAACTTCCAGTACACCGAAGAGGAAACCAACGCGGCATTTATTGAATTTCAATTGCCCTTGATCAACAGTCCGACGTGGGGCGACATGGAATTGCAAGTGGCCATGCGTTACGCAGAATTTGAAGGTCGGGGCTCGGTCAGTGCGCGCGGTCAAAGCGCCGAATTCGACACCACGATCCCCAAAGTTGCGTTTCGGTACTCGCCCTTTGACTGGTTTGCCGTGCGGGCCAGCTTGACCGAGGGCTTCGTATTGCCAGGCATGTTCCAACTCTTCAACCAGTCGG
Source organism: Pseudomonadales bacterium (assembly GCA_022448765.1). Lineage (GTDB taxonomy): Bacteria > Pseudomonadota > Gammaproteobacteria > Pseudomonadales > Azotimanducaceae > UBA11889. Next base: position 378 of record JAKUTI010000022.1, on the reverse strand, counting down.
TACGTCCGGATAACTTCACAACCGTCTACGACTACATTTGTGACAACCTACCCGAGCTGGGTGACTGTAACGGCGTGTCGCAAGGTGGTGGAACGCCTGATGTGCTGGTGGCTGACGCCCAAAACTCAGGACTCGGCGCCGAAGTGTCTGATCTGTGGAATGCGGGCATGTCTTTCCGGTTATTGGATGGCGACCTAACGATGGACGTTGATTACACGGAAGTGAAATTTAACGGCCGGGTCGAGCGGATGGGGGCCAGCGGCAACTTGGCCTCGGCCGGTATCGGTTTCCAACCCTATGTCTCCTCGGCTTGTCCCGGAACTCATCTTGATTACGATAATCAGGACGCTGCCGGACCCGAAGGGAGCTGGATCACGC
>JAKUTI010000219.1 GCA_022448765.1 Pseudomonadales bacterium | reverse complement strand
CTAATTTGCCAATCGGGGGAACTGACTATTGGCGGCTCCTTTTTTCTATTCTTGACGACCACGCGCTGGTTGGCACAATCAAAAGACCGCTCTACGATCTCTCTCGCATCTGATTGCTCCGCGACATCCGCCAGTACTTGGAGCGCATGCGAAGGCAGGGCGGTCTTGGGGTGTGGTGGGAACATGGGATCGAAATAAACAACATCCCAGCGCTGGTCTATGTTCGCAAAAAGCTCGCAAACGTTACCGCGCAAACAATGAGGCGGGGACGGTCTAAAACGTTTAATGCGATCGTAAAGCATTGCAAAAACTAGCGGTTGCAACTCGCAACAAGTGACCACACAACCGAGAGTTGCGAGGGTGAGGCCATCTGTCCCCCAGCCCGCAAATGCGTCGAGAACTGTAGTACCTTCGCGCACACCGCACGCCTTTGCCAACGGGGAACGGCGTCCAGATAGCGAACGCCTCCGAACATCATCAAGCGACAAACGTACCGATCGCCTAAATGGGTGTCGAAGCGTCAAATCAGAGTCACCGAGGAATAGATACCAGTCATCGGGCGCTTGATTCTTGGGAGCAACGGTATAACCGATCATCGAGGCGAAATCTCGTGCACGCGCTTCTGCACGATCAAAATAGACGATCGATTCCTGTTTAACCAAACCAGCGACCTCGCTACTAGTTCCGTTGAGTACACACGGCTGACGGGGCGTTTGCCTATCGATTCGAAAAAATCTGCGGAATCACACGGGCTTCGGAGCACGCCATGGCGTGTCTCCCTCGACGTACACCGGCAGTCCGCGCTCCGCCTTTGTCCAAGTATCAACTTCTCTCCACGCAATGCTAAATACATGGCGTGCCGAGAGCGCAACTTGAGAGTCACTGACAACACGGTGTTGACCTCGATAAAACTTCTCGTCAACCAATTGGTCGTTCGAAGTCGTCGACAGTTCCCCGGATCTCGACGCGAACTCCGCCGCATATACCAAACTTTGACGAGACCTTCTGGAAGTCACGAACTCGGTTAGTCGGCGATCCAGTTCCAAACCGGATAATGCCATCGCTCTCGAAGTCACCACCGGACAAACCAAAATATCCCACGCCAAGGCAATACCTTGCGCTATTGCCGCACCGATCCGCACACCTGTAAATGAACCCGGCCCTGCAGAAAAAGCAATGCAAGCGACCTCGTGTTTCTCAATCGGAGACGCTGACAAAACCGTGTCAACCATCGACAACACAATTTCGTTATGCACCCTCATTGCCACCCGTGTATCCTCGATCACCATTTCGTTATTACCAATAGCGACCGAGCAGAGTTCAGCGGTGGTTTCCAAAGCTAATATCGCGGTCATACGTGCATGCTAAACGTTGACGACGCCCAGCGAAAACTACGTGATCTAACGGTAAGGGTCCTAGAGACAGAGTTGATCCCACTAACCGAGGCCACGGGTCGCGTCGTCGCCGCTACCGTCAGAGCACCTATGGACTTACCACCCTTCGACGCGTCGGCCATGGATGGGTACGCGCTTCACGCAAACGACCTCAATCTAGGTCGAGAGCTAGTAGTGGTTGGCGAAAGCAGAGCAGGACACGCTCACCTAGGTCCTTTAGTTCCCGGTTCAGCTGTGCGCATATTGACCGGAGCCCCAATACCGAAAGGAACGGCCGCCGTTGTGATTCAAGAGGACGTTGCGAGGGATGGGGATCAGATCCTTTTAAACGGGTCCATAGAAGCGGGCGAAAACATACGGAGACGCGGGCACGATGTCGCCAAAACTCGATCCCTCGTAGCAAGTGGGGACCGGCTCGACGCATACAAAATTAGTTGGCTAGCCGCTTGTGGGGTGACGCAAATAACGGTCGCGCGCCGGATCCGCATGGCCCTATTTTCAACGGGCGATGAACTGATAGATCCCGGCAATCCATTAGGGCCAGGTCAGATTTATGATGCCAATCGCGTGGCACTTCGCGAGTTGGTTTCAGAACGATCCGTAGAGGTGTTGGATTTGGGCGTTATTCCCGACGATCCTACGGCGATCAAACAGACGCTCGACACCGCCTCAGAAGCCGCCGACATCATAGTCACAAGCGGGGGCGTGTCGGTTGGAGACGCCGATTACGTCAAGGATGCCGTGGATCAATCCGGTTCAATAGCCTTCTGGAAAATCGCGTTGAAACCAGGAAAACCGCTTGCCGTAGGGCGAGTCGGTAAAGCACTGTTCTTTGGTCTCCCGGGAAACCCTGTCTCGACCATCATTACCTACTTGTTATTTGTAGCTCCAACCATCGATCGACTCTGCGGAATGCCCGATAACACTCCGTATCGATTGGCAGCGATCCTGCAAGGATCTATCGAGCACCGTCAAGGACGCCGAGAATACGTGCGGGGCATTTTCGAGACGAAGGGGAATCACGTTTCTGTTTCCCCTACCGGCGATCAAAGTTCCAATCGTCTTGCAACCTTTGCAAAAGCAAATTGCTTAATCGTTGTTCCTGAAGAAGCCGAGGGTCTCAAGACAGGGGCCGTTGTAGATATCCTGCTCTTGCCGACAGATCGTGGCCATATCTGGACAGGTTGACCTAAGAGCTACCACCATTTGCAATGTCGATCATTCCGTCAAAGCTTCAAGTACGTCTTTGGTAACGTCTTCCACAGGACCCATCCCACGAATCTTTGAGTACCTTACGGCACTGTCAAAATAATAGTCGACCAGGGGTCGCGTTTGATCGTGGTACACCTTTAAACGTTCTCTAACCGTTTTTTCCGTGTCGTCCGCTCGGTGGACCAACGGATCACCCGTTTCATCGTCCTTTCCTTCTACTTGAGGCGGATTGAACACAACGTGATAGACACGACCACTTGCCTCATGTACTCGTCGCCCGCTTATACGACGAACGACTTCTTCATCGGATACATCAATTTCGACAACATGATCAAGAACAATTCCATTCGACGTGAGCGCTTCCGCCTGCGGGATCGTTCTTGGAAACCCGTCGAACAGAAACCCGCTATCACAATCGGGTTTGCCCAATCTCTCCATTACGAGCTCAAGAATGACGGCATCTGACACCAACTCGCCCGCGTCCATGATTGCCTTCACTGTCTGTCCCAGGATCGACCCTGCGGCAACCGCCGACCGCAACATATCCCCAGTCGAGATTTGCGGAATCTTAAACCTCAAGCAAATCGCGTGGGCCTGTGTCCCTTTTCCAGCACCCGGGGGACCAAGTAGGATCAAATTCATGGGTAATCTCCAGTTATCTATGACGCAGTACGACTCGCCAGGGAGCTCGAAATACGATCGGATTGCACATCGGGATCCATCTTACCCGCAAACCGTTCCGGTGCTTAAGCGAACGCACCTACCATTCGAAGTTACGGGTCTAAACGACCAAAACTACCTACCATTTCGACGTGGTTTGTATGCGGGAACATGTCGAAAATCTGCACTTTTTCTAGCTCAAATCCGATTTGTTGCAGTAGGGCTCCATCTTTGGCGAACGTGGTTGGATTACAGGAAACGTAGACGACCCGTTGCGCCCCGTGAGCTAATCGCGCGAACGCCGGACCCGCTCCCGAACGCGGCGGATCCAGCAACAGTTTATAGTCGGTCTTCGTTAATTCGTTTTCCGTCGGTCGATATAAATCAGTCACCAAGAACTCCGCATTTAACGACAGATCATTCGCCTCTGCATTCCGTCGCGCCTGCTCAACTGCCGTTTTAGAGATCTCTAGACCCAGAACCGACTTAGCGCTTCGGGCAATCGGTAGACTGAAATTTCCAATCCCACAAAAGAGGTCGATGACAAAATCCTCACGACCCAAATCGAGTTCCTTCAACACAGCCTCGACCAAAAGGTGATTGATCTCCGAATTGACTTGAATGAAATCGGTCGGTCCGAATTCGAGCGTGACGTCACTGTTTGAAAGTTTGTACGCGAGTTTTGCGTTCGGATCCCCCGGTGGAAAATGACGGATTACGGTGTCGTATCCACCACTTTGCCCATATACCCACACGTCATGCGAATTTGAAAAATTGCTCAATTGACGAAGATCGTGCGCCGTCAGAGGCTCGAGGTGTCTCATAACCAATGCTCGCGAATTATCGCCGGCAACCAACTCAATCTGAGGTATTCGTTTTCGTCCGCTCATACGCGGCATCAGATCACGCAACGGCCTTATGAGTTCGGCCAGTCCCGAGACTAGTGTTGGACACATCTCCATGTCGACAACGTAACTTCCGAAGGTTTCTCGGAAACCGACGAAGGCTCCCCTTTTCTTGTCTATCCATCGGACCCCAAG
>JAKUTI010000218.1 GCA_022448765.1 Pseudomonadales bacterium | reverse complement strand
AACCTGCCTCGAAGCAACGGTGCACTGCCTGCGCTTGGTAGACAAAGCCGTGTTGGTTGCCACCACTCCAGGTCCAGCCCTTGTAGTTAATGAGCCTCTCGCCGGTCCAACGCGAACCCGCTGGTTGGCCTCTCGTAATGGGTGCTGGTGTGGGTATCGGATATTCAAAGCGTTCGATCTGATTAAACGGACCATTGCTCGGATTACGATCTTGATTCCAGTGAGTTTCGCTCCAATCCCCTATCCAACCTTGACTGGGATCAAGCTCCATCACCGGATTTCCGTCGTCCTTTCGGGTACCTCGACGCGGTGGTCGCCCGGTTCGAATCGTTAGGGCCGTAGGATGATGAGACGGCGTTTCGATCGTAATACGACCTTTCGTGCCGACGTATTGTGTTTCTTCAGCGAATCGGCCGGATGGGAAGGTAATCACCGCGATACCTTGTTGCTCCGCGTATTGAAGAATGGCCGCACTCGGTGGCGCGCCGTGTCCTGAAAAAACGTCGTTGGCGTAGGGTTGTCCTCGCATCTTGCGACCCGTTGCAGCAATGACTGGCATTTCGTCGGACCCAAAGCCTGTGATTGCCGGATTTAGCGCGTAGACGCGGTCTGGATAGTCCGCTTGGACGACCTGAAGAGCTCCAATATCGCCTCGCTCAATGACAGCACGGGCGTGCTCCACAGCGGGGAAGAATCGCAACCACATGCCTTCCTGGCAGAATACGCCGGCTTTATCCGCCGCTGCGTAAATTTCACGCGCCTGTTGGGCTGTGTCCGTGAAGGGTTTTTCGCACAGCACGTGCTTACCGGCATTTATTGCCGTCAGCATATCCCGATGGTGATCCCACGTTTTCGAGGCGATGTAGACAATGTCGACATTTGGATCGCTGCACAACTCCTCATACGAGCCGTAAGCTGCCGGGATACCGTGGGCTTCGGCGTATGCTATGGCTCTCGATTTATCACGAGCCGCGACCGCGGTCACGCTCGCTCCCGGAACATCTTGGAGTGATTTGATCCAATCCGAGGCGATTGCTGATGCGCTAATAATTCCCCAGCGTAGTGGAAACTCGATACCCTTTTCATCAGTCTGTCCAAGACGAATGTCGAGTGGTGTACTCATCGGCCATCCATTAAAGAAACTCGGATCGTCGCCGCCCGCCGTGGGTTCAGGCCTTTGTTCACTCATGAGTACACTCCATAATTAGCATTCCTTTTTACCGAAAAAGCGTTCGAAAGTGCTAGCCCGTCGCACAAGAGACCTTCTTGTACAATAGGCGATCCTCAGAAGCTATCTGAATACGAGCTTTGATGTTGTCATCGGAACAAAAGACCAAAGCCGCCCGCGAACAATTGCTTGAAGATGGTTTCTGCATTCTCGACGACGCACTTGATAGCCCTTTTCTGCGGGAGCTCTGTGATTGGTCTGACCATCTTCTGCGCACGACAACGTTTCCTTCAAAATGGAAGTATCAAGGTTCTGATATCCACATCAGCGGTATTCGCCATCGGTCGAAGCGTAATCCCGATATGCCTAGCCACGAGATTGTTGATCGACTAATCGAGTATCCCACCGACATACTGGAAGCGCTAAAACTAGACGACCATCGGTCTGGTGGGGCATTCCAGATTATTTCCAAGCCGCCAAATGGCGCGCCCTTGTACTGGCATCAGGATTGGTCGCGTTGGAGTGATCCGGTCAGCATGTCGCCTTGGCCGCAGCAAATCTTTCTTAATTGGTACCTTTGCGACACCAACGCCGCTAACGGTTGCTTAAGAGTTATTCCTGGAAGTCATCGGCAACGAATTGATTTGCATAGCCATTTGGTCGCGCCTCATGAGAGCGGAGGCTACGATGTTGATGAAGAGAATGAGTGGATGTTCCTTAATCATCCAGAGGCCATCGACGTCCCTGTTAAGGCGGGTCAGCTGCTCATCGGCGATGCCCGAGTTCTTCACGGGACGCACGGCAACTCGACGACGGATAAACGCACGGTTTTGCTCGGTTGGTACTATCGAAGATCTAACGACGTACCGGCGACATGGCGTGGCGACGTCCCGCAGGAAATTCTCGACCGGGATCCAGACTTACCCTTCGAATGGAATCGAGATCCCGGTCACTACCTCACCTAAGTTATCCAACGGCCTCCATGAAGCGGGCGTTCATGTGTAGATACGCGTTTGCATTAGGATGCTGGGCCCAAATGGCTTGCCACTCGGGTGAACGTCCAAACGCCGCAAATCCCTTATCACGGTCTTCCTTGCTCGCCCAGCGAATAATCCAACAGACATTGGGTTGCCCGTTCGGCGAGACGTTGGGCGCGGAACCGCCAACCTCGGCCTCGATGTCGCAATCCATCCAAAAATCGATGACATCTAAATTCTGCTTCAGCCAAGGCGCCGCTATTTCTTCCGCCCATTTACGGTAAGCCTCGAGCCAATCCGCTTCGATGGTGTAGTCGCGAATTTCGACGATCGGTCCAGACATTTGTTTTTCCATGTGTATCGGTTAGCGTCAAAATACGCCGAATGATTTGCTGACCGCAAGGTGGCTCATAGCAAGCGGATAAAATCTGTTTGTTGATGGGATTATTAGACGTTTGTCGGCAATGTGTCTGAATTCAAGTTCGTTAAATCCAATAGAAGGTGGGCAAAGCTATGACCGAACCATTCATCCTCACGATTACCAACGCGGTCGCAACGATTAGCATCAACGACGCGCCGCACAATCGCATGATGTTGGAGTACATCGACGCTCTCGAAGAGGAGCTACCAAAGCTTCAGCGTGATGAGAGAGTACGCGCGCTGGTGTTCACTGCCGAAGGACTGCAACATTTTTCCGTCGGCATGAATCTGAAACAGTTTGCCGAAGGTGCTGAACGAAAGGGAGGGGCCGATGGCTTGCTCGACCAACGACTCCGCGTGCTGAATATGATTGAAACACTTGGGAAACCGAGCATTGCGACGCTTTTTGGATATTGTCTAGGTGGGGGGTTGGAATTGCCCCTCGCTTGCCATTTCCGTCTGGCGGCTGATCAAGGCGCACAGATAGGCCTGCCTGAGATGGACCTGGGTGGGGTTCCTGCGTGGGGAGGCTCAGCACGGTTACCACGATGCGTTGGTCGAGACTACGCCCTCGACATGATCTTGCGGGGTCGAAAAATTGATGGGCAAGAAGCGTTGCGCATAGGCCTGGTAACGGAACTCTGTCCAATCGATACCCTGAAAGAGCGAGCTCAGGTTCTTGGGGAAGAATTGGCTAAACAGCCGCGCTTGGCAATCAAAGGCATGCTTGAAACGATTGTGGGGTTCGAGTCGAAGGGTTTGGCCGAATCCCTGCTTGATGAACGCGCGGCCGTACGTCAAACGCGCGGGACAGCTGATTCGCAAGAAGGTATGCGGGCTTTTCTCGAAAAACGCGATCCTGTATTTAATCAAGCCCCCGACTAGCGAATACGTAGTCGGTTTTGGAGGCGTTACGTAAGTCCCGACGACCGTGCGTTGTTCAAAAGATCGATATTAAAGCCCGTAAAGCTTTTCGACGTTCATTCGAGTGATCTTGTTTCGGTCGGATATGGAGATACCTTCGAACATTTCGTCCAGGACCTCGCCAGAACACGGCCAAGTCGAATCAGTGTGGGGGTAATCGGACCCCCATAGCATGGTGTCGATACCAACCATGTCGCGCGTTAACAAAGCTGCTCGATCGTCTTCAATGGTGCAATAAAACTGCCGTTCCCAGATCTCTTGAGGACGCGGCCCAGTATAAGGTTCGGGCATCGATCGCCGCTCGCGCTGAAGTCCTTGATCGACTCGATAGAGCCAATGCGCGATCCAGCCCGCGTTGAACTCCGCGACGACGATCTTGAGGTTTGGATGACGTTCGCATACACCGCGGCACATCAATTCAACGATGGAGGCCTGTACTGTGCTCTGGGACGCAGCGTAACCAGCGATACCGTCCACTTTTTTCTGTGGTCGCTGGGATGCCGGTACGTAAGCTCCGCAACCAACGTGCATTGAAATCGGAAACTTCGCCTCTTCCGCGAGAGACCAGATGGGCTCATAAATAGTCTCGAAGTACGGGTGATCGGCGGGCGAGGTGCACGGGATACAGCCGCCTTTGAATCCGAGATTGATGACCCGTTCGAGTTCGTCGGCAGCGGCCTTGGGGTCTTGTACTGGTATCGCGGGCAAACCTTGCAATCTGCCTGAACTCGCGCCTGTGTAGTCCGCGAGCCAGTCGTTGTAGTTATTCTGGCAGGAAACCAATAACTCGGTATTCTTAAAACCGAACATCGCAAAAAACCCGGGATACAAGAATTCAGCGTCAAGCCCATCCACGGCTTGAATCT
>JAKUTI010000217.1 GCA_022448765.1 Pseudomonadales bacterium | reverse complement strand
TGTTGGTTTGGTGTAAGCATGGGCCGGCCGGCTAAACATGATGAAAAGTGAGATCGACACATAGTCGCTCGACCATCGAGCCTTCACGCCGTTCAGCCCTTTTGATGGTTCAAGCTTTATGCCAACGACGACTATTAGCGACCTAAGAAATCAGAGGACCCCGAACCAACCCCGTCTACAATTTGAAACGTATGAACAAGGTCAATAACGGTAATGGGCTCAACATGGGGTATCTCGATGAGGGCGAGAGCGAGGACGTTGTTCTTTTACTCCATGGCTTCCCCGAACTCGCGTACAGTTGGCGCCGAGTGGTACCCGCATTAGTACAAGCGGGTTATCGAGTAATCGCACCCGATCAACGGGGATATGGCGAAACGACAGGTTGGGTGCCTGGTTACGGCGTTGACCTCGCTTCGTATTCTTTCGAGAATTTGGTTCGCGATGTCCTCGGCTTGTTAAATGCGGTGAGTATTCCATCTGTGACGACCGTTGTGGGTCATGATTTTGGCTCCCCGGTGGCCGCCTGGGCGGCGATGTTGTATCCCGATGTATTCCAGCGTTTGGTTCTTATGAGTGCGCCATTCGGCGCGCCGACATCCAATGTGTTCGATGCTGTTGCGAAATTGGAACCCCCGCGTGTGCACTATCATCATTACTATGCGACGCCCATGGCCGACGGCGACATGCGGGATCCGCCACAAGGGCTCCACGACTTTCTTCGAGGGTACTTCCATTATAAAAGCGGTGACCATGCGGCTAATCAGCCTCACCCGTTGACCCACGACGAGTTGGGCTTGCTCCCCACCTACTACGTGATGGAGGCTGGAAAAACGATGCCTGAAACGGTTATCGCTGAAATGCCCGAAGAATCCTGCAAATGGCTGACAGATGCTGAACTTGCGATCTATTGTCGCGAATATGGGCGGACGGGCTTTCAAGGCGGACTGAATTGGTATCGTGCCCGTCTTGCTGGGGTCGATACGGTGAAGCGGCGGCCAATACGAGTGCCGACGACCTTTATCGCTGGCGAACGCGATTGGGGTGTGTACCAGTCGCCGGGTTCGTTCGAATCGATGCAAATGAACTTAGGCAAAACGTTGCGCGGCGTTCATTTCGTAGAGGGCGCCGGACATTGGGTACAACAAGAGGAATCGGAAACCACGTCCAAGCTGATCCTGGAGTCCATTGCTTGATGGTTTGGGCGAAGTCATGCATTTGCCGATGCGACGAGTCACAGCTCGAAAACGTGAACCCTCGGCTTCATGCTCCGCAAACCCTTTCAGGCGTTCACCCAGCACTGGTGGCATCCAGGTGATTGAGGGTAATGCTGAATAATCAGCGCATGTGTCAGTGTACGAACTAAGAATCCGCTGAAGATAAATCCAACAACGCGTTCGCTCTCCCGCGGTATATCACGCTGGTCGCTGGTCGCCTTACTCATCAATCTCTTTATCGGAGCCGGTATCTTTGGACTGCCCTCCCGGGCTTTCGAGCTGGCCGACAGCTATAGCTTATTGGCGTTTGTCATTTGCGGTGGGTTGATCGGTTTAATCATTCTTTGTTTTCTTGAAGTGGGCTCCCGGTTCCCAGGGACCGGAGGCCCTTATCTATATGCACGTGAAACGTTCGGTCCGGTGGCCGGTTTTCAGATGGGTTGGTTGCTTTGGCTGACTCGGATTACCTCGTTCGCAATTATTTGCGACATTCTGCTTTCTTACCTGGATGTCCTTTGGCCCAACATAAATACTGGTGTATCGCGATTCCTTTTGGTCACACTCATCGTGTGTGTTCTAACGGCAATTAACTACGTCGGTGTACGTCATGCGGCTCGGACGAGTAATGTCCTCGCTGTGTTGAAGTTGTTGCCGCTGGTTCTTTTTGTGGTCGTTGGCGCGTGGTTCGTCGAACCGGCTAACTTCGAATTTCGGCAAGCGCCAAATACGAACACACTCGCTTTAGCCGTGATGGTTCTGATCTTTGCGTTCAGCGGCTTTGAAGTGGCGACTATCAACACCGGTGAAGTTGAGGCGCCGGACAAGGCGTTCCCCTTCGCATTGTTCTTTACGTTGGTTCTTGTTTTGTTCTTTTATCTCGGTATTCAAGTCGTCGCTATTGGCACGTTACCCGGGTTAGAAACATCCACACGTCCGCTCGCCGACGCGGCGACGATGTTCCTTGGTCCTGCTGGTGCTTTAGTCATCGTCGTCGGTGCAATCCTGTCGACCTCGGGAACCCTTAACGCGGGTTTGTTGGGCGGTTCACGTCTCCCCTACGCACTGGCTCAAGCAAAGCAGATCCCGAGTTTCTTTGACCAGACCCATCCCAAGCACCAAACCCCCACACGCTCACTGATGGTCACTGCAATGGCATGTTGGCTTGCATGTCTCAGCTTTAATTTCGTTGAGGCTCTAACGATCAATAGTGTCATCCGGCTCATTACATACGCCGTTGTTTGCGCTGCGTTGCCGTTACTGAGACGACGTTCTGATGTGCCGCGGGCAAATTATGTGACCCGTGCGGGACCTTGGGTGGCCGGTGCAGCATTATTATTGTGTGCGTGGCTTCTATCACGTGCGAGCGCGTTCGAGCTCGTTCAGGTATTTGGGGCGATCATAATTGGCGCCACCTTGTATGTGCTTGTCGCTACGAAAAAACGGCCAAGTGACAGTGGTCAACGCGGGGCGTAGTTTTATACCCGTTTGAGCAAGGAGGACATGCCATGGCAGTTTTGACGTTGACTCGAACCGCGACTCGTTTTGTCCTGGTATTGTCAGCGCTCTGCCTTTTCGCCGAGAGTCCTAAAGGAAGCATGTTAGACGCCTCTATTGAGCAACTTCAGGCCCAGCTGGAATCCGGCTCGATCACGTCGGTCGAACTTGTCCGTTGGTACCTGGAAAGAATCGATCAATACGATCAACAAGGGCCCGCAATTAACGCGATCCAACACGCGAATCCCAAGGCACTTATGCTTGCGAAAGACTTGGACCAAGAGCGCCAACAATCTGGTGCCCGGTCGCTACTTCATGGAATCCCCGTGTTGGTCAAAGACAATTACGAAACGCGGGGTATGCCGACAACGGCAGGCTCCGTATTGTTCGAAGGCCACTCCCCCGATCGAGATGCGACCCAAGTTGCACGTCTAAAAGACGCTGGTGCCATTGTTCTGGCCAAAACCACCATGCATGAGTTTGCGTATGGTTGGACGACCGAGGGCTCGGCTTTTGGAACGACCAAGAATCCCTATGGACCGACGCGTCATCCAGGCGGCTCGAGTGGCGGGACCGGAGCGGCTATCGCCGCCAATTTCGCTGCGGTTGGTATGGGGAGCGATACCTGCGGCTCGATCCGAGTACCATCGGCTCACAATAACCTCGTTGGTCTGAGAGGAACTCAAGGTCTCAGTAGCCGATCCGGAATCGTACCGTTGTCGAGTACACAAGACATAGGCGGACCGCTGGCGAGAAGCGTGGGCGATCTCGCCATCGTCTTGGACGTGACTGTTGGATTTGATGCGAGCGACCCGCAAACAACCGCTTCCGTCGGTAAGATTCCAGAGAGTTACTACGCAGCGCTATCATCAATTGACCCAACGACACTTCGTCTGGGGCTCCTTGAGGATTGGTTCGGTAGTGACCTTGAGGAAATTGAACTCGCCAATCGCGTCAAAGCGTTACTCGCTATCCTGGAAGCCGAAGGAACCGAAGTCATTGAACTGCGTAGCCCTCGCGTAAACGAAAGCCTTTCCGGAACGCCCTTTTTTGTCTCCGAAGTCGACTTCAGGAAAGACATGACGGCATATTTAGCAGCGAATCCGTCGCTCGGATTTTCTTCACTCGAATCGTTATTGGACGATCCTCGCATTGTCCCCAACGTTGCCAATCTACTCCGACCGCTTCTGGGTTCGGCGCATGAATCGGAGCTCAACTATTTGCGGCAACGAGCCCAACGTTCGACGATTAGAGGGGCATTACTCACACTCATGCATGAACATCGTCTTGATGCGCTTGTTTATCCCACCGCAACTCGAGAAGCAGCAGAGATTGGGAAACCTCATACCCACTTCAACTGCCAGTTAGCAGCCAATTCGGGACTTCCCGCGATTTCAGTACCAGCGGGATTTGGACCAAACCAAATGCCCATTGCTGTTGAGTTCTTGGCAGAGAGTTGGAGCGAGCAAAAATTGTTGGATCTGGCCTTGACGGTGGAAACACTCGCGCCCGCACGGGCATTGCCTAGCTACACGCCTTGATAGACCAACTCGGCGCGGACGATTGCCTATTGCGCGCAGAACCTCCCAGCTTTCCAAGGATTATCCTGATGCGAGACTTTCATTGCGTCGTTCAGGAAGTTCGTAATCCAATTTGTAAATA
>JAKUTI010000216.1 GCA_022448765.1 Pseudomonadales bacterium | reverse complement strand
TTCCGTTCGAGAGGATCTTAAGAGGCGTCATCCCGTTTTTCGATCTACCCATGTCTACCACACGCGAAGGTCCCACACGGCAGCCTTTGGTCGCCGCGATGGGTCTCAAGGTAGCTATCGCGATTTGTTACGAAGTCGTCTACGCGCGGATGGTCGCGGCTGACGCGGCCAAGGCAGATTTCATCGTTAACATTAGTAACGATACTTGGTTTGGTCGATCGATCGGACCCGCGCAGCATCTGCAAATCGCTCGGATGAGAGCCCTTGAGAACGGCCGTTACCTATTGCGAGGGACCAATAATGGAGTCACGGCAATTATTGCGCCGAATGGAGGCGTCGTTAGTCAATTGCCGCAGTTCGAACAGGGTGTCCTTTTGGGGGAAGTGACGGCGATGGAAGGCCAGACGCCGTATTCGCGCTGGCTTGATTCGCCCGTTGTCTTCATCTGCACGCTGCTCGTTGCTCTAGCTGGTTTTGTTCGTCACAGGAGCTGAGCAACTCAGTTTGTGCCCGGGCTCGGCGAATGAACAGCCCAATTTTGTTGGTCTTTCGAAGGAAGCGATTATCCCTTTGCCGGTGGCGCTAGTAAGTCGGGGTAAACGGAAAATCGAGTGTCCTGTCGGGTGCGAACCTCGATCACGACGGTTTCGCCCTCTTGATTCGCCCTCTGGGCGTCTTTTATAGCCGGCGCGATCTGGTCGGCTGTGGTGACGTGAATCCCTTTTGCGCCTAGAGCTTGCGCGACGCCGGCGTAGTCCCCGGTCTGGTTGCCTGCGCCGTATTTTTCCATCGCCACGGGCATGCTTTTATCGTAACCGCCCATCGTGAGGTTGTTGATGACGACGGTCGTGATGGGGATCTGCGCACGCACGGCAGTTTCGATTTCCATGCCAGTATGTCCAAAAGCCAAATCGCCCATGAAGTTCATGCAGAATCGGTCCGGATTCGCCATTTTTGCGCCCATCACCAAAGGTATTCCATACCCTAGATGCGTGGTTTTACCCCAGCCAATGTATCCGTGTGGAATCGACGCCTTATAGAACGGCATGATTTGGTCCCTTGGGTTACCCGCGTCGTGCGTGACGACACTGTTACTGTGGTCTATCGAGCGATTAATTTCTTGGATGACACGGTACGGGTTCACTGGGACTTCGTTGCTATTTAGGAGTGGCGCCCATTCGTCGAGCCACTCTTTTCGGGTTTGCGCAATCGTTTCGACGAGGCTGGAGTTAGTCTCACGGCCGTTTTCTCCCAGCGCCGCTTTGACTTCGTCAAGCATCAGTTCGAGGGTGAGCTTTGCATCGCCGACAAGGCCTATGTCGATGTCGTAATCTTTATTTATATCCTCGGCAGCGACATTTGCCTGGATCATGAATTTCCCCGGAGGGATGTCGATCCCAAACGTCGTTCTTGTCAGGCCGGAGCCGACAGCAAAGACGGTATCGGCAATGCCTAGCCACTTGAAGACGCTTTTAGGAGCGGTTCTATTGGCGGATCCCAACGCCAGGGGGTGATCGTCGGGGAACGCGCTTTTTGCCTGCATCGTCGTAATGACTGGAGTTTGTGTTAGCTCAGCGAGTTCCTTAAGTTGATCGGTTGCTTCGGCATAAAGTACTCCCTGACCTGCCCAAATAACGGGAGCGTCGGCAGCTAGGAGGTGGGCCACCGCATCCTTGATGTCTGAGCGAGAAGGCGCGTATTTCATCGCACTGGACGCTTTATAGGGGGGTGTATTTTCTGGCACTTCGTGTCGCAAAACGTCTCCGTGCATTTCAACCAACACGGGCCCCGGCCTCCCCTGTCGTGCCGCATGGAACGCGCGACGCATTTCGCGAGTCGTACGATGTACCTGGTCTATGGATAGCGCAAGCTTCGTAACGTTGGCGTAATTCCGAGTGGCCGAAAAATTGGGCGCGATGTCATAACTTCCTGTACCGCTGCCCCCTGGCAGAAAAAGAATGGGCACGGAATCGCCCCATGCTTGGGCGATCCCTCCGAACGAGTTCTCCACCCCCGGCCCTGATTGGGAGGCAAAAACCCCTATTTGTTTGCCGGACGTTTGGCGGCTAAATCCATCGATGGCATTAATGCCGCCCCTTTCTTGGCGGAATACGATGGGCCGTATCCCTATTTTCGCGGCAGCCTCAATTAACGGATTAGCTGGGAAACACGCCATCCAGGTAACTCCCTCGGCTTGCAGGCAACGAGCGACAAGATCAAAACCATTCACAGCAATCCCCCTAACAAATTAAGCAGCCTAGAGTAGCACTCCGATTAAAGTGATTGACGCCTTGACGCAAGTTTCCACGCGTATCGGAGCGCGTGCCCCAGTGACTTGGTAAAAGCCGTTCCTTGCCATGCGATATCGAATGCCGTGCCGTGATCGACGGACGTTCGGATGATCGGCAAACCGATCGTAACGTTAACGGCTGATTCGAAATTGAGGAGTTTCATTGGGGCGTGACCTTGGTCGTGATACATACATATCACCGCGTCATAGCGATTTTGATGAATCGCTTGATGGAAAATCGTATCAGCTGGGTAGGGCCCGGACGCATTAATCCCACCCTCTATTGTCTCGTTAATCGCGGGAGTGATGTGTTGCTTTTCTTCATTCCCAAAAAGCCCATTTTCGCTGGCGTGAGGATTAAGTCCGCAGACGGCAATGCGTGGAATTTGGGAATTCGTTGATAAGGTCTCGTGCGTTAGCTCGATGACGGATCGCACCTTATGTTTGGTCACCTGTTGTATTGCTGAAGCTAACGGGACGTGGGTGGTGACGTGGCTTACCGCTACGTCGTCAGTAACCAACATCATGGAATAGTTTTGGACACCGCAAAGTTGGGCGATTAATTCGGTGTGTCCCATGAAGTCAGGATCGCTCATCCGCGTTGCTTCCTTATTGATGGGTAGGGTCACGATTCCAGCGACCTCTCCCTTCAGCGCGTCTTTCGTGGCACGCTCGACGTAAGCTCGGGCGGCCGCTCCAGAATCTTTTCTCAGTATCCCAGGCGTAAGATCTTTCGCTGTAAGTAAGCCAAGATCGATCACGTTGAGAGAGCCTTCGATCGCATGGTTCGATTCCTCGACTGTATGGATGGGCACATCCAATTGCAGAAGAGCAGCGCCCGCCTTCAGGATAGACTCGTCCCCGTAGACCACCACATCGTTCGCCAGTTCCCCATTTGCATAGCACCGCAATGCGATTTCTGGTCCAACGCCGGATGCGTCTCCCATAGTGACAGCCATGCGCACGGCTTTTTACTCAAGCAGAAAGTAGGTCTAAGAGCGTATCAGGTTTTCCGATTCCGCCGCCTTTGGTGACTAATAACTGTCCGTTACGGTTGGCGAAGGGAATGGCCACTCCAAGATTTCCGAGAACTTGGACGGGTTCGTCACCTAGGATAGCGGTGGCAGTATCCCCTCCGATGACGACTAGCGTTCCGATGCCGGTGACCGATCTCGAAGAATTTGCAAGTGCCCTTGCTGCCGCGCGCGCCTCCTGCAGCCGAGGTGTTGTTGTCGGTTCGATGGTCGTTAAGACGGATATGCGTTCGGAAATTTGGAAAAAATCGTCGGGGGTGTGAACGGGGCATCCGAGGCGGCGTATTTGATTTCTGCTGACGGGGTGCAAACTGCCACAGACGACGAGAGTGGGCGCTTTGGGTACGAATTTCCGTGGCGAATGAGAACGGCTGAAAGTTGCGGCAAACGCTTGGATCGCCCCAGAAGGACCGACAAGCATTCGGCCTTCGGAACGGCAGCGTTCGGCCGCGCGCGCGAGCTCGTTGTTGTCGTTGGCATCCACAACTCGCACGTCCCGATCCCAACAGCCTGCCGCAAGCAAGAGTTCTATCGGGCGGCTGCTAGTTATTGGGTTCAACGGATCGTCGGCCGATGCGCTTTCGGCGACCGGCACGTCGTTGACATAAACCACGCCTTGGCGACAGTAGCGTCCGGCATCGGGGAAGCTCGGTACGACGTCGATTGCGAACCCAGCGTCGAGCAGCGCTTTCACCTCATGGGGCCAATTGCCTCGCAATACTGAGTCGATCTTATGACACCGAGCTTGTGCGGGTGTTTGATGAAGCCTCCTGACGCGTTTCGCGGCTGTTGCGGCGTCAACATGTCGTGTTTCAAGATCGACGACCATGCAATCGTTGCCCACGATGTCCGTTCCCGCGTTCACCGAGAATCCTTCATCTGCGATTGCACCGGCGACCTCAAGCGCGCCCGTACGATCATCCGCGGTGGTAAGGAAATTGAGCAGTGGCTTATGCTGTCGCGTGATGGAGCGACCCTACGCTTATGGCTTGGTTGGCGCTAGTCGTAAGGGCCGAAGTGATTAGGTAACCGTCCGGGTGTTATAAAGTCGGTATGAAGGCTTTGCTGTCCTTGGTTGGTTTGTTGTTGCTTATGGGGT
>JAKUTI010000215.1 GCA_022448765.1 Pseudomonadales bacterium | reverse complement strand
ACTGTCGATATCGGTGTCGCTTGGATCAGCGTTCGAAGCGAGAAGGGCGGCGGCCGACATCAATTGTCCGGCCTGACAGTAACCGCATTGCGCCACATTGCGTTCGGCCCAGACCTTAACCAATGCGGGATGTTGGTTTCCAAGATCTTCGATGGTAGTGATCGTCTTGCTACCGACACTTTTGAGAGCGGTTTGGCACGATCGAGCGGGGACACCGTCTACGTGTATCGTGCAGGCTCCACAAAAGCCGGCACCGCATCCGAATTTTGTGCCGGTAAGGTGTAAAAGGTCACGAAGAACCCAGAGAACGGGTGTGTCTCCATCTGCATCAACCGAGTGTATTTCGCCGTTGACGCTTATTGAGTAGAGCATGTACGGACCTCTCGGTTATGTTCCGTGTCGAGATTAACTGTTTTTCAACCTTCGCGTGAAGATCGACCATCCTCCGACGAACGCTACGGGGTAACTTGGCGAATAATATTAGGTGGCATGCGTTTGCGAGCGAAGCGTTCATAGCTTCCAAGAACGAGTGCTTTAAGTTCGTCCCAGTTGACGGTCTCTTCGACGTCGAGTCGAATCCAACCGCTCGGACCGATGTAAGGTGGCTAAAAGTGATGTTCGGGTTCGGCATCGCAATGGAAATCGTGCGCACCGTCCGGAGCATTCAACCAGGGTTCGACGTGCCCACTTCCGTGGTGATTGACAATGAATATCGTGAAGTTCCTGCCACGCACATGGAATGTCGGCATGCCGTGGGATTTCTTTTCCTAGGCTTCAGGTGGCCATGTTTGGAGTGTCTCTGGTGCTCTGTTGGTCTGCCATTGCGAGCCCTTGCTACCCTATGGGTTAATGCATTGAATGCTCGCTGGACGTGTCCTGGCTAGTAGAAAAACCGAGAGGTGCTTTTGTTGACGGAAAAAAAATGGAGGGCTGAGCGGCTCATTGATGCGCCCATTATCGATGCGTCGACCCACCCGAGCATCGGAGAAAATATTCAAGGACCTTCTCTCATTGCAGCTCCGTCATGGATCTCCGATCGGCTGGGCAACTACTACTTATATTTTGCGGATCACAAAGGTCGGTATATTCGCCTTGCCTACGCCGACGAACTGGCTGGACCGTGGAGCGTCCATGTTCCCGGAAGCCTACAGCTCGAACAGTCGTATTTTCCGACTGAACCGTTGGCACTTGACGACGAGCTACTTAAATCTCATCAAAGTCGTGCGGCACAAGGTAAAACGCGTCTTCCTCACGATCTTCGTATGGAACTAACGACGCCGCACATTGCATCGCCCGATGTCCACGTGGACGAGGAGAATCGACGCATTGTGATGTATTTTCACGGATTGCAGTCTCCCGGGATGCAGTTAACTCGAATGGCGACGTCGTTCGACGGGGTGGTTTTTGAGGCGCGTCCCGAAACCATAGCTCGAAGCTACTTTCGACTGTTTCAACATCGTGGAAATACTTACGGGATGGCGATGCCCGGTCAGTTGTACAAAAAGAATCGCCACGGAATAGGGTTCGAGGAAGGCCCTCGACTTTTCAATCCAGACATGCGGCACTTTGGATTGTGGGTGAACGAGGACCTCTTGCACGTCTTTTGGACTCAGGTTGGTCATGCACCTGAACGTATCCTCGCGTCAACGATCGATATGAGCCGACCGTTTACATCGTGGGAAGTGTCTGAGGCCGTTGAGGTCATGCGGCCCGAACGAACGTGGGAAGGTGCTGAAGCGCTTGTAGAGCCATCGATTCGAAGTGTCGCGTACGGCCACGTGAACCAGCTGCGGGATCCGGCGATTTTTGCCGAGAGCGACCGCCTTTATCTTCTATATGCGGTCGCGGGCGAAGCCGGGATTGGTATTGCGGAGCTGCATGAGGACTAGCGAAGTGAGCGAGATCCAGGCAACCGACATCGCGTACGCATGCCCGGATACCGGTAATTTACTTATGCGCTTATTCCATCCGCCAAAGGCTAGTGGGCATGGCGTCGTCATGGTCCATGGCGGGGCCTGGACTTCCAACGATCGGACGACGCCGTGGGTGATGTGTGAAGCACTTGCCGCGGAGGGCATGTTGGTCGCTTCTCTGGATTTTCGTTGCGGCCCTGATTTTCAGCATCCAACCGCATCGGCCGATATCGCGGCCGGCGTCAGGTATATACGTGCGCATGCCCGCGAGTTTGAGATAGATCCCGATACGCTGGGACTTATCGGAAGTTCATCGGGAGGCCACCTTGTTTTGTTGACTGCACTGAAGCCCGACGTACCCGAACACATGACAACGCCGATTTTGCCGAGAGAGAACGAGGATGACGGATTTTACTCCGCCGAAGTTCTATATGTGGTGGCGTTGTGGCCAGTATCCGATCCGCCCGCGCGATATCGTTACGCGCAAGAAAGCGGGCGCCGTGAGCTAGTAGCCGCACACGACGGTTATTTCGGTTCGCTGGATCGAATGCAGCACGCGAGCGTTCAACGAGTCTTGATGAGTGGCGAAGCCACGCACGTCCCCCCCGTCATGATTGTGCAGCCTGGGGAAGACGCGAATGTTCCCGAGGCAATGACACTTGACCTGGTTACTTCTTATCAAGCGCGGAATGGATCAGTGCAATACCGATACCTACCCGATCTTCCGCACGCTTTTGCTTATCAGCCTTCGACGGCGACGGACGACTTGTCAGTCGAGGTGCTGGCATTCATCCGACGGCACATTGCTGAGACTTAACAGCGCGCATATTCCTTAACGGCCCGCCGTATTGGAACGGCCAATCTCTAAACGAAATAACTTCTGGATAACGCCGCAGCTTTGAAATTCTGCTCGAGGATTCCAAAATTCTGGATGTCCGCGTTGACCACGTCCAAACCGTGTTCCAACACGTATGCGTAACTGCGTTGAAAGTCGGTGAGATCGGACTTCAGTAACTTATCGTCGTAATAACGGTTAAAGGCTTTGGCATTTCCGCCGCCAGCGTACCATCGACCGGCGAGGAGCCTTCCAGCTTTCATGCCTACGAGCGCGACCCCGGCATCGTGCGCAGCGTCAAGTTGAGAGCGTAATGAAATCATGTCGGGGCTGCCGTCAAGAATGGAGCGTTTATTCCAGTCGTACCAACCGGCTGGCGTGATCGCGATCATCGCGAGGTCGTACCAGCCTGTCTCTACCGCGGCAGCCAACACGTTCTGCGCATTCTCGTGGGTGCTGACGCCGAGATACGTGACTTTGCCCGCATCGCGCGCGGATTCGAACGCGAGGCGAATTTCGTCGCTACGCAAAAGACTCGGGTTGTTGCTACCCATCACGTAATAGGCGTCCACGTGGTCTTGCCCGAGTTCGGACAGGCTTTGATTCATCAACCGTGACCAAGTCGCTGCCGCACGTTTTGCGTCGGCAACGGAAACTTCTTCATCCGCGTCAGCTCGAACGGGCGCCGGTGCTTTGGAGATAACAAAAATGTTATCTCGGTGCGAGCGAATAAACGGAGCCAAATGCTGTTCCGCCTTTCCGTAATACTGGCTGTACCCGACGTCGAATACGTTGACGCCTTTCTCCAAGGCTAAGTTGAGTAAGTGGTCGGCGGGAGATTTTTGGAGTGCCGCGCCGCATCCGTAGACCAGTCGGCTGGCGTTGAAGCCGGTTCGTCCTAGCGTACGGTAAGACATTTCCGGCCAACCTTCGGCACCGGTGGTGGCAGCCGCAGCGCGTGCAACAGAATAATTTCCGTTCTTGAGTAATGCATATCCACCGGCTCCAAGCATCGCGAGCTGGTTCACAAAAGATCGACGAGTTGCCATCGCGTGGTCTCCGATAAATTTTCGCTTGGAGCATCATACCCCTTTGATGTAACAGGGGGGATAGGTGACCAAGGCCGCTGAAGCGAGAAGTTCACGAACGGATGTTTGACTGGATCATCGCGATTAGAGGTGGTTTTCCAGAAAAAGCAATTGCCACAAAAACGCGAAAATTTCTTCGTGCACTTTGTTAGAACTGATGTACGATAATTGCGGGGGAGTTAATGCAGACTGTGATATCCAATGAGCGTATACAGACATCAGCAAGGTAGTTACCGTAGCTATCGTGTTGCGCGTTCGGTCGACGGTGAATTACGCCAAGCGTATTTTCCTCGGACTAGGGATGGGCTCAAGAAAGCTAAAGCGCAGGATGCAAAATGGTCATCCGAGCAGTCACGCGCGCAACGTCATTTCACCGGGCCGGCACGTCGATGGACGCCGAAGCCGAAGGTCCTGAGAGCGAAAGCAAAGACAAAAGTTAAAGCGAAAACGAAAAAGAAAGAGCGAAGTGCGCAGCCGCTGCGCGCGGGCGCGAAAGCCAAGGTAAAAGCCAAAGCGAAGCCGAAAGCCAAAGCGAAGCCGAAAGCCAAAGCGAAGCCGAAAGCCAAAGCGAAGCCGAAAGCCAAAGCGAAGCCGAAAGC
>JAKUTI010000214.1 GCA_022448765.1 Pseudomonadales bacterium | reverse complement strand
CATTCGCCCACGGTAATTAATCCAAGAAAGTCTACCCTGGTTCCCAGTCGTCACGGATATCGGCATGGCTTGACAAAAAAATACCCTGAACCTTTTGAGTCTCCGCGTCGAAATTGGCAGACTCAACGATCAATAGTTTGGGAGACGGTAACGACGTGAGCTCCAATAGCAGTGGGTCCGCAGAGAAAGAGACGACCGATCAACAAACGTCACGTGTCGATGTTGTCGTTGTTGGAGCAGGATTCGCTGGGATGTACATGATTCATCAACTTCGCAAACTCGGCCTATCGATCAGAGCTTTCGAAGCCGGTAGCGACGTCGGAGGGACCTGGTATTGGAATCGATACCCAGGAGCACGATGCGACGTTCCCAGCATTGAGTACTCGTTTTCTTTCGATAAGGAGCTCGAGCAAGAGTGGAACTGGTCCGAGGTCATGGCGTCTCAGGAAGAGATCCTTGTGTACGCCAACCACATCGCGGAGCGCCACGACATCCGCCGAGACATCGCGTTCAATACGCGGGTCATAAGAATGGAGTTCGACGACACCCGCGATAGCTGGCTCGTCGAAACCGACCATGGGGAGAGCTTGTATGCACATTACTGCGTAATGGCAACTGGCTGCCTCTCTATGCCCAATAAACCGCCCATTGCGGGCGACAAGGATTTCCGAGGCGAGGTTTATCACACCGGCACGTGGCCCAAAGAAGGAGTCGACTTCGTCGGCAAAAAAGTCGGCATCATTGGAACAGGATCCTCCGGCGTCCAAGCCATCCCTGTAATCGCCGAAAGCGCCGAAGAGCTCGTCATCTTCCAACGAACCCCTGTTTACACATTGCCAGCCTTCAATCGCCCTCTGTCGGACAAGTACCGGAACGAAGTCAAAGCCAGCTACGCCGACATTCGTAAGATGCAAAGGGAATCACCCGTTGGAATATCCAGTTTCGGGACGCGCGCCGTCGCTCAAGTACCCGTCCCCCAAAAAATTGTAGATTTAACCCCCGAGGAACGCCAAGCCGAGCTCGCACGCACGGGTTTCTCGGGACTACGAACCTACGCCGATGTTTTATCCGATCTATCAGCCAACGAGATCGCCTGCGATCTTTATCGCGATAAAATTGAAGAGATTATCGACAACCCGGAAACTGCCGAAGGACTAAAACCGCACGGTTACCCAATTGGCTGTAAACGGCAGGTTTTCGATTCGAACTATTACGCCGCCTTTAATCGGGACAACGTGACTCTGGTAGACCTGCGCAAGGGCGGTATCGAACGAATCACTGCCACCAGCGTCCAAACTGACCAGGGGCAATTCGATCTCGACGTGCTCGTTTACGCGACCGGATTCGACGCCATGACCGGTGCCCTAAAGCGCATTGATATCCGGGGTCGAGGCGGGCAACGTCTTACGGACAAATGGGTGGATGGGCCCAGAGCGTATTTGGGAATTCAAATGGCGGGGTTTCCCAACCTGTTCACCATCACGGGCCCTGGGAGCCCGTCGGTATTGAGTAATATGCTGGTCGCGATCGAACAACACGTCGACTGGATCCGAGACTGCCTGGAACATTTGGAAACCGAACACATCGACACAATCGAACCTACCGAGGACGCCGAAAACAAATGGGTCGACCACGTTAACGAGGTCGGTCAAGGTACAATGTTCACGGCGCCTACGTGCAATTCCTGGTACCTCGGCGCCAATATCGTCGGAAAACCTCGTATCTTCATGCCCTACGTCGGGGGAATCCATCGTTACCGGGCTAAGTGCGAGGCGGTCGTGGCAAATAACTACGAGGGATTCCGGCTCGAATAGAACCACGCCGCGGTAGCGCCGTGTAAGCGATCGGGCAGTGTCCCTCAAACGAGCGGGGCGCCTGCAAAAGCCTCGTGAGCGAACCTGATTAACGAACAACTCTCCATACGTCGTCAACACGATTCACCTGTACCCTATCGAGATTGGCGTTCCCGCTTATTAAGCGGAAAACCAAGGGGTCGATGTGCGCGTCGGGCAAATAACAGAAACTCGCGCTCACCTTACCGCCATCCAAAAAGAGTTCGACAGACGTCCGGTCGATGAGCAAACGTACGGACAAAAGGCCCGTTCCGGTCATCGGCACCTCGCAGTCGCGGAAATTAACGGTACCTTGTTCAAAATCGAACGTCATCGGTACGCCGCGAATGGTCATGACAACTTTGCTACCGATCTCTGCTGAGAGTTCGAAAGTCATGTCAAATAGTTCACCGGCAACTGGGACGGGCCAAGCCTCTTTCTCAATACTGGCGGATACGCTAACGTCGAGTGACGCCGTGATTAATTCAATCTCTTTGACTGGCCATCGGCACAGTGTCCAGTTGTCAGTACTACCGCGTAACGAGAGCTCGACGGGAAAACTCATCTGCTGATTGAACGGCATCTCCGGATACCGTCCGCCCGACATCCAAGAAATCTGAATGCATCTCTCTTTCGGTGCGTTACTCCAGGTTTGAGCAGCGTACCCGTTGCTTCCATATTCACAAGTTTGGACTTCGGAGCACGGGGAAAATACCGTGCCGTCGAAATCGCCAATCAGATACCGACCACTACCTCCCCAAAATACCCAACGTTCGATCCCCGCATCATCTGAAAGCGGAAAAAAATCGGGACACTCCGAGTCGTGTTCGAGGGAGATTCTCTGAATCTGTTCCCACCGTTTGGCATCAGTGGATCGCAACAAACAATACCGATCGTCGGCCAAGTAAAGGGCCATGATCCAGCTCCGAGTTGGCGAATGCCAGATCACCTTAGGATCTCGATTGTGCGCTTCTATCCAAGGAACGATCGGGTTTTCATCGAACTTCAGCCACGTGTCACCACTGTCGGCACTGTAAGCAAGACACTGGGTGTAGGGCTTCGGAGGTTCAACGTGATTACCCGCGGCTGTGTAGAACGCCAACAGGGTTTCATGGCCCAAATTCGACGTATTTAACTCATCGACAACTGCAGATCCCGAGAACATCGTTCCATGATCATCCGGGTGCAACGCATGCTCTACCTGGTGCCAATGCACGAGATCATCGCTCACCGCGTGCCCCCACGTCATGTTGCCCCAGACCGTCGCCTCCGGATTGTGTTGAAAAAAAAGGTGCCAGCGACCTTCGTGATAGACCAACCCGTTGGGATCGTTGTGCCAATTTTGACGAGCAGAAAAATGAAATCGAGGTCGGTGGACTTCGTCGTACACAGTCGCCCTTGAGTGGTATAGATCAACTGCATTGTATCTATTGAATCGCAGTCGCGATGCATCTGGCCTTGCACTGAAATTCAGACCGTGAGGAAATGCTATCAATCGAAAGACGAGAGAATCCCGAATGAAACTCTACGACAGTACGCTGGCGCCCAACCCCCGGCGCGTTCGCATTTTTATGGCAGAAAAGGGCGTCGACTACGAAAACATTCAAATCGACATTATCAAGGGCGACAATCTCAACGAATCGTTTCTCTCGATCAATCCCCGCGGCCTATTGCCGACACTCGTTTTGGATGACGGTACGGTCATCGATGAGACCGTCGCAATCTGTCGCTACATCGAAGAAATGCACCCGGAACCAGCACTCTTAGGCACCGACGCAATCAGCAAGGCAACTATAGAGGCTCGACAAAGACACATGGAATTTGACGGTCTTCTCGCAGCTGCAGATGCATTCCGAAATTCTTTCCCCGGTTTCTCATCCCGTGGCTTAGCCGGCAACGCAGGCTCAGTCGAAGCGATCCCCGCCCTCGCAGAACGCGGAAAGAACGCCATGGTTCGTTTCTACGCATCCCTTGATGCGGCGCTCAGTAACTCGGCATTCGTCGCTGGTGAAGCATTCAGCATCGCCGACATCACAGCCTTGTGCACGATCGATTTCGCGGCAGGAGCCGCTCGCGTGCCGATTCCCGATCAGTGCTCTAACGTTAAGCGGTGGCATGCTGACGTATCTTCTCGGCCGAGTGCCGAAGCCTGAATAGGACGTTCGTATGGGAAACCTAACGAATTGAGACGAGCCGCTTAACGAGAGGTCAAGAACCCCAAACTAGCTTACGACCGCCGCTCCAGCGATGGTGATAACGAGCGCAAAGCCCAGCAGCTTGGCAAGTGTCGACGATAACTTGATGGCGTCCTCTTGATCGATTATTGGCGTTCCCCGCTTTCTAGAGTTCTGAATAATCCCGGGCAAGTCAAATCAAGCCTGTTGTTGCTAAGGCAACTGTATGGATCTCTAATCTTTCACACGCAAGCGCGATTGCAGCAAGTCGACAAGTCTACTTCGAGCTTGATCAATATTTGCACGTTCAGCTTCCGAGGGTTCTAGCCGTTTCAGAAGGATATTCGACAACACGTTCCGAGAGCGTGGGCCGCTAACGGATCCATATGGGCGAAGTCCAAGCCCGTTCCTGCAATGTGGCTGAATATCCCGTCCGGGGTGGA
>JAKUTI010000213.1 GCA_022448765.1 Pseudomonadales bacterium | reverse complement strand
ATCACATCGATCATCGCGGGATCCGCAAGACCGCTCTCATCATTAAGGATGGAGGCCCCCGCTTTGATCGCTCGGGCTGCCGTTGATGCGGACCGCGTGTCGATGCTAATTTTGGGTCGTAGCAGCCGCCCAGAATACTGTTGATCGAGTTGCTCCAACACTGGCGCGACCCGGCGCCATTCCATTTCGGGATCGACGTCGACAGCCCCAGGACGGGTGGATTCGCCACCGACATCGATGTAATTACCCGCAAGCAATTCTGAAGGGATGCTGCCTGGCACATCGTTGTTGAACCAACGCCCCCCATCCGAAAACGAGTCAGGCGTTACATTAACCACGCTCATCCATGCGGGTAGTGGTTCGTTGATCGTACGTTTGAGCTGTATAAGGGTTTCTGCCATGCCTGGGAGACGGCGGGATGGAACGATTTCCGCTAAAGGGGTCAACACAAAGGCGCGTTCACACAAGCCAACATGGGGAATGACAAGGTCATTGGTAACA
Organism: Pseudomonadales bacterium; assembly: GCA_022448765.1. Classification (GTDB taxonomy): domain Bacteria; phylum Pseudomonadota; class Gammaproteobacteria; order Pseudomonadales; family Azotimanducaceae; genus UBA11889. The sequence goes on along the minus strand of JAKUTI010000213.1, from coordinate 3,997 downwards.
ATCGACTCATCGTGGTACGCCAGGATATCGATGTCGAGAATCCTCGGGGCCCAGCGCTCTTTTTTAATCCGTCCGAGACGCTTCTCGATTTGTTGGGTTGCTGCCAAGAGGTCATGTGGCTGTAAGGACGTTGAAAGCTCAACCGCCACGTTTAGGTAGGGCCTATTCCACGCCGACGGCGATTCTGGCTTAAGTAGCGCTTCACTTTCGTAAAGTGTCGACCATCGAATTAAGGACGTTCCCGCAAGCTCAGACAACGCTGCCAGCGCTTTTTCAAGGTTGCCGCATCGGTCTTCAAGGTTGGACCCAAGACCGAGCAACACGCTCATCGATGTGTCCGCGTAATGAAAGCGGTCCCACCCCTAAGACCTGAGATGGGGGGATGGCATTTACGCACTTCAAGCGTTAGCTCCGTTCCAGACTCCGTCAAGAGTTCGCCCAATTCATCTAGGCAACATTGGGCAAGATGTTCGATCGTCCGAAACTCACGAGAACCGACGAGTGCGATAACGCGTCGACACATCACACCGTAGTCGAGCGTTCCATCGATCTCATCTGTCCTGCAGGCTTCAGGCACGTCGGAAAACACCACACTGAAGGAAATCGAAACTTCCTGAGGATTCTCTCGTTCACTATCGGGTACGCCGAGTCGAACGTCCATGCGAAAATCATCAACGCGCAATTCGGGTCCGACTCGCTCGCGAGTTTTAGTCGGTTGGCAAACGATGGGCTCAGGCACAAGCGAGACAGCTGTGGACTCCAACTGCGACCAAAGTTCGGTAAACGTGCTACCCGCCACCGGGTGAACACGATTCGGTGCTAATTCAAATAAAGGCTTGACGTAATACGCCGCCGTCACTGACTCCGGCCGCGGTAAAATCAGGCGGTCGTTATCAACAATTAGATCTCCGAATAACAGCAAATCGAGATCAATCGTTTTCGCTGACATCCGTGGCGCTGCCAAGTCCTTGCCCCCCCGAATTTCGATTTGATGAAGGATCCCCAACACCTCGGACAACGAGACCGTCGTCCGAAAGCGAACCACCAAGTTAACGAATTCGTCGCCCTCGAATCCAACAGCCGGGTTTCGATAGGCCGTGGATAGCTGGATGGCACCGAATCGCTCCTGTAAATCCACAAGCGCATCGCCAATGCGTACAACCGGCTCGATGTTGCTGCCAACCCCGACGAAAACGTCAATCATTTTACTGAGGCTGAGGCGTTACTCAGCCAGCGGCGACCAAGAAATCGCTATCCGCCAACGCGTCAAATTGGGCCAGGACACGCTCACCTTCTTCGTGCTCCAGGATACGTTCCTTAATGACGTTGTACTGTTGTTCCGCGGCAATCCGAGGTTGTTGTCCTGTCGCCCAGCCAATCAGCTGCTCCCAAAAAGGATCGAGTACGTCGCTCCCCAACACGGTTCCGCCATCTTCTGTTTTAAAGTGCACCGATCGTAATTCGCCAATATACAGGCGCAGGGACTCGACGTGGATCCGTTCGTCCGTCCGAATTCGCTCGACAATTTCCGCAGCCAACTCAGCTTCCGAGCGCTTATCAATAAATAAATCATCGGTGCGCAAGGTTTCTTGTGTATTGGCGAACCCAATTTCAGCGCGGAATTCAATCACCAACAAATTCATCAAAAAGCTAAGGGCCAACTCATAGGGTTGCGGAATCTGGGGCATCCATCTGCGACCCGCTTCGGCCCTACTTATGCCTCCCGGCGGCTCTAGGTCGGGGAATGCTTCGGGTCCAAAGACTAGATCGCGCGCAACAAACCACATCACGTCATGACCACCAATGCCTTTCTCTGGCTGACCACCTTCATCAATTCCGTGGGCTTCCAAAAGTCCTTTCTTTAGATGACCAATCGCCATTTCACCAATGTCTTCGACCACTAACTCTTGCATGTCCGGAAACGGTATCTCGGCAATCATTCGGCCACGTCCTTCGATCTTGCCGGTAATCGTCAAGCCGTTCCAAAAGGTTCGGCCGAGACCTTCGCGAATCAACAAGCGCTGCTGCTCGGGGTTAGGTACCCGCGGCCCGCTCAAAAGCGACGCATCCGCGTCTAGCAGATCACCACCGCGGGCACGCAGGGCGTCAGTCCAATTCGCTATCGCAACACCCCTTATTTCGGAGCGTGGCGGGAGGTAATCGCCCGCCGAATTAAAACCACCATGCAACACTTGGCCCTGGACGACGTGCTCCGAGGCAAAGTCATGGTCCGTCATCAGTTCATCACGTGAAAATAGAAGTTTCGGCACGCGGGCACTCCTGATAGTCCAAGCTCAACGATTCTAACCCAAGTAAACGGTCGCGAGAGACACCGCTGAAACGTCCAGTCCGTATACTCAGTCAAGGGCAAAAGACTGAACGAGGTCAATCATGAAAGCGGTCCCTTTCGTCAGCGTCTCCACCGCAATACGTTCATCGTTCCCATGGACGCCTGCGCCCTCATTTTCCGCTAATACGGTCGGCGAAAACCCATAACTCTGGATCCCCACGTCGCGAAAGAAGTGGCTGTCGGTGAATCCCGTCGATACCCCTGGGATCGCCGTTGACCCAGGAAACCACTCACCGGTCTTGGTCTGAATTAGTCGATACAGCGACGTGTCCATTGAACTGCTAGCTGGCGTGAAACTCATAATTCGCTCGATAGTTACATCTCGGTCATTCACCACGGTCGCCACTTGCGCGATAAATTCGTCAACGTCTTGGTCCGGGACCAAACGACAATCGAGTTCCAGTACCGCTTCAGGCGGTACCACGTTGATTTTTTTACTACCTTGCAAGGTAGTCAGCGAGCACGTATTTCGGAGCAACGCGTGATATCCAGGCGCGGTCATTTGTAAGCGCTGCAAAAACGCGGCATCGGTCACGTGGGCACCGATGTCTTCGAAGGCACTTTTAAACTCGGATCGTTGAAACCGGGCTACCCCTCGAAATAGGTTGGCAACCGGCTCAATAACCCGCGCCTCGAAGCGAGTATCTGCAAGGCGCTGACCCGCGCGTAGGATACGAGTGACCGCCGTTTGTGCCAAAGGCACGGAACCATGTCCAGACCGACCTTTTGCCTTGAGACGTAACCAAACCGGCACCTTCTGGGTGACTTCCACGAAAAAGACCGTATCGGTACCAAATCGTCGCCCACCACCGCCTTCATTAAGCACGTAGCCAACGTCCCTAAAGATCTCCGGACGATTTTCCAGCAACCAACCGGCACCCATGAATCCCCCGGCCTCTTCATCTGCCGTTGCGACGTATAGAACGTCTCGTTTTAATTGTTTGCCCGACGCGTGCAAGGCCAAAAATGCCTGTAGCTGCATGATCCCAAGGGCCTTCATGTCGAGCGCACCTCGGCCATAGAGATACCCGTCTTTCGTCACACCGGCGTATGGATCAACGCTCCAGTACGAAGCATCGGCAGGAACCACGTCAATGTGATGTAGGAGGACGAGGCCGGGTTTACCGTTGCCTTGCAATCGCGCCCATAGGTTTCCACGGCCTGGCGCGGATTCTGCCATGTCGTACGCCACACCAGCCTCCCGCAATATCGCCCCAAGAAATTCGACACCCCTTGTTTCGTTCCCAGGTGGATTGGTTGTATCCACTCGTATATACGCCGCTAATCGATCCGACGCGGCGTCGACAAACGTGTCTCCGGCACTGGATACAAAAGCCAATACGGACAAAACAACTAATGGGCGCAAATGCGAACTCCGGTTTGCAGTTTAGTAATCGCGCTGCCAACATAAATAACGGGCTGGGAGGGACCATACCGATGAAATTTGGGATTTTCTACGAACACCAATTGCCGCGTGACTGGGACGCCGAAAGCGAACATCAGCTCTTTAAACAATCTCTTTCCCAAATAGAGCTCGCCGACCAGCTGGGTTTCGACTACGCGTGGGAAGTTGAACACCATTTTCTGGAAGAGTATTCGCACTCGTCGGCACCCGAAGTTTTTCTTGCGGCCGCCAGTCAACGCACG
>JAKUTI010000212.1 GCA_022448765.1 Pseudomonadales bacterium | reverse complement strand
GGAATTCGAAGACGTTCTCTGGAGTCTAACCGAAGGCAGTATGTCGTCTGCCTTTCAAACGGAATTTGGCGTGCACTTGGTGAAACTGACAGCGATCGAGGCTGTCGAATACCCCCCGTTTGAGGAAGAACAATTGTCGATACGTGAAACGCTTTTGACCGAGCAAGCGGTACGCATGTTTGAAGAACGATTGGCCGCGGTCGATAAACTCGCTTTTGAAGAAACTGATTCCCTAGAGCCTATAGCTGAGGCGTATGGTTTGGAGATCAAGACGGTCGAGGGTCTCACTAGATTCGAAGGCGTCGGCTTATTTGAAAGCAAGAAAGTCAGGCAAGGAGCGCTCGAGATCGATGTGGTGGAAAATGGCTTCAATAGCCGTCCGATATTGGTTGAGGACACGCACGCTATCGTTGTTCGGTTGGTCAATCGAACTTTGTCCAAACAGCTATCCCTAGCAGATGTTCGAGAGCAAATTGCCTTGGAGCTCAAAACGGATAAAGCCGATGAGCAGGTTTTGGCATCGATAAATGATGCGTTGGCGAGACTCGAGAATGAAGAGCCAGCGGGAGACGTTGCCGCTCGCGTTGGAGCGACTTGGGTACGATCAGAGGGAGCAACGCGGGCCGCAGATGATGTACCAAAACCGATTTTACGAGAGGCTTTTGAACTTGCGGTACCTCGTGAAGACTCACGTTCTGTCGGTCGAGCGCGGCTCAGCGATGGGAAACGAGCGATTGTCGTAGTCACGAACGTCACCTTAGGGGATTTTGGGGCAACAACCGAATCCGAAAGGACGCAACTAGCTAGACAACTGATCGATTTTTTTGGTCAACGAGATTTTGAAGGTTTGATGCGGACCCTGCGTTCGGATGCGGCGATTGAAACCGGCATGACGGTTGTCGCCAATTAACTAGCCCGAGCGAGCAGCGGTTACGTCGATGTAGATAGTTAGCTCTTGTCCCGGATAAATGTACTCCTCAGGATTAAGCGTGTTCCAATTAGCAATAGCGCTCACAGTTAAGTTGAATCTTTGGGCGATGGTCGCGAGAGAATCACCGGTTTTGACTTTGTACCTGATTTCTCGAACTACTGGGTCTCGGGGTGTTTGTTGAGGAATGATGATTTTTCTTCCTGGTCTTATGATCTCGCCGGGACCTATACGATTGGTGCGCATGAGTGTTTTGATGGTTACTCGATAACGTTTTCCGATTGTCCAGAGAGAATCTCCTGGTCGGACAACGTGAATAGCCGCACTAGAATTTCGATATTGATTTGGTGAGGGATAGCTCTCAAGAGACATGGTTGAGCGCGGAATAACCAGGTAGTTTCCCTCGATTATGCGAGATCCAGCGATGTGGTTGGCTTTGCGTAGCGTCGCAACATCGGTTCCATATCGGAGTGCTAGGTCACCGAGGGTGTCGTTTCGTACGATTTTGTGCCGAATCCAAGCAACACGACGATTCGGCGGTATGCTACTCAAAGCGGTTTGTATCGAGTCTTGATCACTTGCGGGCACCATTAATCGGTGCGGTCCCTCGGGGTGGGTAGACCACTGGTTTAGGGCGGGATTAAGTCGATAGAGGGTTTCGACCGAAATTCCCGCTTCGTGGGCTGCCGTAATGACGTCTAACTGATCGATAGTGTCGACCATTGCCATCGCTCGTGTATCGATCTCATCTTGATTGATAACGAGCTGGATGTCATATGCATCGGGTGCTGCGAAAACAGCTGACAGGGCTAGAAGCCGGGTGACGTAGGTGGCGGTTTCTGCGGGTACTCGCATCTGGAAGAACCCGGCGTCGCGGCTGAGCTGAGTACGAGCACGTGCCACGCGTCCCTCTCCCCAATTGTACGAAGCGATTGCCACGAGCCAGTTTTCGAAGCGGCTGTTGAGATATACGAGATAGTCTAAGGCCGCGTTTGTTGATGCAACTAAATCTCGCCGCTCGTCGACCCACCAGTCGATCTTTAGGCCATACCTCTTCGCGGTATTTGGAATGAACTGCCATAAGCCTGCAGCGCCGCCTGACGAAAACGCAAAGGGATCGAGAGAACTTTCGACGATGGGTATTAGGCAAAGTTCACCTGGTAAATCGCGACGTAAGACTTGCTCGCAAATGTAAGGAAGATAACGCGCGAACCGTGGTTGGAGTGTGATGAAGTAATTCGGATTTCGCTGAAGCCAAGCGATTTCTTGTCGTACGCGGTCGTTATCGAGGTGGTGGTCAAGTTCAAAGGAATTGGATAATTCTTTAACGTAGTCGTTTTGTTGGGGACGTGACTTTCGGTCGAGAAAAATTGATTCGTTAGGTGGGCCATTGGCCCCAGCCGACAGCGCGCTATCAGGCAGGTCACGGTCATCATAAAAATGAGGCTCAGGTCCCCAATCTGCGGTCTTCGGTGGGACGTAATTCGTTGGTTTGTCGTTTGAATCGAAAGGCAAGGATGCACAACCCGCTATCAGGAAACACAAAAGTGGACGGTTTAGGCGAGCTTTGTGATTGATCTTGCCCTTCAAGATTGGACGGTCCAGAATGCGGCGGAACGCCGGTACTTTGCGGAATTCGAAGGTCATTGGCAACTGACGCCGGATCCAAATATACGAAGCCACCAGGAGCGGCAGCTCTTCCGTTCGCCATATGGTTGGAATCGGGAAGCGCTCGTGCCTTTTCCAATTTTGAGATCGAAGTACTCAGCGATGAGGCCAGACGATTTCATGGTGAAGTCATGTTGTGGCTTGGACCCAGCGTCAGCATTGCGAACGCGTCGAGCAAACGGTGCATGATTAAGGCTCGCCTATACGGGGCTGTTTCGCCTGAAGCGATGGGGAGTGCAACGATAGACTCTGTGGTCGTCTCGGCTGAAAGTTTGCCGTTTCCAGCGCATTCAATCGATGGACTAGTGCTGCACCACTTCCTTGAGCTTGGTGGGGATGCACGTGCCGTATTGCGAGAAGTTCATCGGGTATTGCGACCGGGCGGACGCGTCATTATCTGTGGGTTCAATTCTTTGAGCATCTGGGGGCTTCTAAGATGGCGGGCCACCTTCCGAGGTCTCGTGCCGTATTCGAGTGTTCGCGTGCAGGATTGGGTCTCCGTGCTAGGAATCCATCTTGATCAGCCTGTTCGATACCTCAATTATTTTGATTGGACGGGTCGCTCGTTAAAGAACAAGACGTTTGTCTGGATCGCGAAGCAATTACGAGGGGTCCAGTTTCCACTGGGTGATATCCACGTCATCTGCGGCGTTAAGCAGAAGGACGCGAAGATCCCGCTTCGTACACCCGGGTTTTCCCGTTTATCGAAAATTCGATCGATCGGTTTGCCCAAGCCTGTGGCTCGCCAGTGATCGCTGTGGAAGTTGAAATATTTACCGATGGCGCTTGTCGTGGGAATCCTGGACCTGGGGGGTGGGCCGCGCTCCTTCGAAAAGGAACACATGAGCGATTGATAAACGGTGCGGAGGCCTCTACTACCAATAATCGCATGGAGCTTAGGGCAGCCATTGAAGGTTTGCGCGCACTTTCGAGAACGACCGACGTGTCGATCACGACGGATTCGCAGTACGTGCGGCGGGGCGTTACCGAGTGGATGGAACGTTGGAAGTCGAACGGATGGAAAACGACCTCTCGAGGTTCGGTTAAGAACAAGGACCTTTGGGTAGAGTTGGACGAGCTGAACGAGTACCACGCTGTGCAATGGTTTTGGGTCAAAGGTCATAGCGGACATGAAGAGAACGAGCGTGTGGATCACGCAGCGAACGAAGCCATCGACGATTTATTGAAGGAGTAGCGATGCGGCAAATCGTCGTCGATACAGAAACTACAGGGCTAGAACCGGAGCAAGGACACCGCATCGTCGAGATCGGGTGTGTCGAGATTCTAGATCGTCGAGTTACCGGTGCGCACTACCACCAGTACGTAAATCCGAAACGGGAAATAGATGATGCGGCGTACGAAATCCATGGTTTGAGCAATCGCGACCTGGAAGATGAACCAGAGTTTGAGGCGATTGCAGAGGAGTTCCTGGCATTTGTTCGTGGTGCCGAGCTAGTTATTCATAACGCACCTTTTGACGTGGCGTTTCTCAATCATGAGCTTTCGCTGACAGACCGTAAGGAACGTATGGGTGATGCTTGTCAGATTCTAGACTCACTGGCCTTGGCGAGGCATAAACACCCGGGACAAAAAAACAGTTTAGACGCGCTCTGCCGCCGATATGCTGTCGATAATTCCGCTCGAGAGCGGCATGGAGCTCTGCTCGATGCAGAGATACTAGCGGATGTCTATCTCATGATGACGGGCGGCCAAACCTCGATGTTTGATGATGGGAACAGTAGTGACGGAAGTGGACGCATTTCCGAAGGATCCGCTCAGGTCCGATTGCGTTCAAGGTCCACTGGCTTGCTCGTACAACGCGCAACTCCGGAAGAACTTGAGGCTCATGAAGCTTACCTGGACAATCTTGACGGCGTCGCGCAAGGGGGATCTGTGTGGCGCCAGTTGGGGACTACTGAAGAATCCACTG
>JAKUTI010000211.1 GCA_022448765.1 Pseudomonadales bacterium | reverse complement strand
ATTGGGTTGTGCCATCGTTCCGACCCGTTCTTCGAATGCGACCATAGCATGGCGGCGATCCGCCTGATTGTTAAGTCAACACTGAAAATTCCCTCCGCCCGTGGCACAGCAAGCAGGTTGAACAAGATGCTTGGTTTTGCGACCCTCGGTAATCACCCGACCGTGTGGAGAGCCTAATGCGGGAAACCGTCGCAATCGATTGTCAAGAATTTAGTTTCGATGAACTCATGACCGACGATGCGTTCGAAGAACCTTTGGCAACAAATGAAATCCGTTGCCATGGCGGCTATATCGATGGCGAATACGTCTCGCCCCGCGGCGCAGTGCGACGTCCCGCCATTCGCAATTGGCGTAATCGCCTCAGCGCGGCAGATCATCCATTAATCACGATCCCCGAAAAGTACGTCCCCCCAAACTATCCCAACTACGATCAGGCCAAATATCTCCTGCAGGAGGGCGTCGTTGAACCCGTCACCCGAGCCCTGACCACCATCGCCATCGTCGAGGGCTTTGGAGCTCGCATTCGTGAAGTCTCAGTGCCCGATTTCGATGCGGAAATTGAGGAATCGGTCGAGGGAACCGCTCTTGCACACTTAACGAGTGGCCTTTTTGAAGCCCACGCCAGGGATGAGGCTGGCCATCGCGATCAAGGCGGGCATAAACAGATGTGGGAAGCGGCAAGGGATGTCGGTCTCGATAAACCGGAGATACCCGACGATGTGCTATTGCGGCTGATGTCAGGCGGGTCGCCCACAACCCGTAAAAGGCTATACCCTGAACTTTCGGAACGCATGGAATCCATGCTGCTCATGATGACCAATGTACTGGTCATCGAAACATTCGCCGAAGACACCTTTAACTGGGCGAAAAAACTTTTAGGGGATCCTGAAGTAAGTGCTGATCCCCAACGTGCTGCACATCTAGTCGACTGCATCGCTCGGGATGAGGTGCCGCATGTCGATTATCTCACCGTTGCTCTTTCCGAACTGCGCGCGCGCACGCTGATTGGAGCCGACGGCAAGACTACGCTTTCAGGCGCTGAGGTCATCGACGGCGTGTTCCGACGCCAATTACGCGGTATGGCGACCGTTCGACCACAACAAAGTCGTGAACGTAGTCAAGCCGATATCCACCAAGCCGTATCTGACGAACACCGAGCAAGTTCGATTGCCCGACGATTTGAGGAGCTTGATTCCGGCTGGTCGTTCCCTCACCGCGACGACGAGGAACTCGACGTTCTACTGAAAAGCGCGTGAACGCCGAAGCTAACTCGACCGTTTCAGCATTTTCATCCGCATCGCTAGCGGAGCGCGCGTACCGGTCGACTCAGATTTCTTGGACCGGTTTACGTGTTTGGCTTCACTACCAGACCCTTAGCTGGTGGGACAAATTATGCGGACGCGACCCGGACGCTCGTGACCTCCACGCTGTTCACCAAAAAAACGCTGACCTTATTTTTCGTACAGCTGTATCGCTACGGGGCATGCTCGTCAAAATGTGCCAGGTCATCGGGACTCGTTCCGACATTTTTCCCCGTGAATACGTGTCGGTTTTATCCCAATGTCAGGATCGCCTACCGGCTCGCGAATTCAAGTCAATTCAGCGAGTCGTCGAAGAAGACCTCGGCAAACCTATCGAATCCGTTTTTGCCGAGTTCGAAACCAAACCCGTCGCCGCTGCATCCCTAGCCCAAGTGCACCGAGCCCAATTGGTAACGGGCGAAAACGTGGCCGTCAAAGTGCAATACCCTGACATCGAACGCATTATGCACACGGACCTGACCGCATCGCGTCGTATCGCGGCGTTATACGCGCGATTCTCGAATAACCCCATTGATTTCCTGCCACTGCTCGATGAACTACAAACCCATCTTCGGATGGAGCTTGATTTTCGCCGTGAGGTACAAAGCGCGGATCGCGTCCGAGATTTCTTTGCTAACGATCAAGACGTACGGGTACCTCGGGTCTTCGAAGCGTTTTCCACGCGACGAATCATCACCATGGAATTTGTGGCGGGCGCGAAACCCAACGACCTCGCCGAACTTCACGCGGCGGGCATCGATACCCAGGGCTTCATGCTCCGTTTGATGCGCATTTTCAATCGCATGATCCTTGCACACGGTTTTTTCCACGCTGACCCTCATCCTGGAAATATCTTCGTCACGGCGGACGAAAGAGGGAAGCCGGTGTTTACGCTCCTCGACTTCGGCCTGTCAAAACAGCTGCCCCGCGGCTTTGGTATGGGTTTGTTCGAACTCATGTTTTCAATGATGACCTTCAATGAATCCGCCATGTTGCGCGCCTTTCGCGAGCTCGGTTTCGAGACGCGTAAAGGCGACGACGACACCCTCCTCTACATCGCCAGACGTATGATCTCGCGGTCAGACACCGGGTCGTTTCAAGGTGAATTCACCGAAGATATGACCGACGAAATGTTTGACGCGGTTCGAGAAAGCCCCATCGTCACGGTCCCTACCGATTTCGTTCTAGTCGCTCGTGCATTCTCGCTGCTTTCAGGGATCGGTCACGCCATCGGCCAGCGCGGCAACGCCCTTGATGCCATGAGCTGAGCAATAGCACCAATCGACTCGCCGAGAGGACCACCACCTACAATGGCCATTGGGACTAATCAATGAAGAACGAAACGACGCTCCAAGCTGATTACCTGGTGATTGGAAGCGGCGCCATGGGCATGGCGTTTTGCGACGTCCTGCTAACAGAGACAGACGCAAGCGTCCTCATCGTAGACTGGACGAACTCGATTCATACGCAAGTCCCCGAATTCAACCCATCGCGAGACTACCCAACATAGCTATTGGCCTACTAAGACCTGACGATGATCAACCGTCGTTTCTGTACATACCTAGCCTAGCTCTTAACGCAAACGCTCGATCAGTTGGTCTTCGTCCGGAAATTCACCCGTTTCATGCTTGGAGTAAACCAGGTCACCATCGACCACTACATCGAAGATGCCACCGGCGCCCTCGATAAGAAACGCATCCGCGTTAAAGGCGTCTTTTAATTTAGCCGCCAAACTGACGGCTTTCGGTTCATACGATCACTGCACGCAATAAGTGATGGTGATATCCATTCTCGCAATCTCCGCTAATCAAGGCGTCCGCGCATCATAACCGAAGCAAGAGCGCGTCGTAGTTTCCTTTCGCCGTCGAATAGGGCCGAGTAATCACCGAACGAACTCATCGGATGGAATAAACTCCGCGGCTATGCAATCGAAGTCTCGCAAGATCTGGATCGATGGTGACGCCTGCCCCAAAAACGTCAAAGACATTCTATTTCGCGCCGCCCAACGCGTTGGCGTCGAATTGTGTTTGGTTGCCAATCAGTTTGTTCCTGTCCCGAAATCGCCTTTACTGAGATCCATTCAAGTCGCGTCAGGCATCGACGTCGCCGACAACTACATTGTTGAACACGTGTCGCCCAACGACCTGGTCGTCACTGCTGACATTCCGTTGGCGGCACTGGTTGTGGGAAAAAACGCGACCGCCCTAAATCCCCGCGGAACGCTTTACGACAAGGAGACTGTCGGCGCGCACCTAGCTCGGCGCAATTTCATGGACCAACTACGATCCTCCGGTGCCGTCACCGGCGGGCCGGACGCGTTCAACAAAGTCGATCAGCAAACGTTCGCCAATGCCCTGGATCGTTGGCTGGCAAAGAAAAATTGAGCCATCTCCGGATACTCGCCAACCGCCTTCGGCTCGGATCCTTCATCGACACGCCCTACACCGAGCCCCTACCGTTAACCAGTCGAGGCTCAGAAAACTAGGGTCGCGTCAGGCTCAACTATAAGTATTACTCAGTAAACGGGCCCGATATCTCGTAGGTGACCCCGTCAGCCGAGTCGCCTGTCGAACCGCGTTGTGAACTGACATAGAGCCGCGTCATATCGGACGTGAACGCTGGTCCCGTCATTTCCGAATTGCCATGCCCGATGATACGACAGATCGGCACCACGTAATCATTGGCGATCGCAACCAACTCCATGTTGCCACCGTCTTCCGCGATGATGACATCGCCCTGCGGGCTCATCTCAAGATTATCGAGACCGGATGCAAGTCCACCGTTCAGATCCGTCGCCTGGTCATAAATGATCGTCATGGTCTCGTTGTCGATATGGTACTGATAGACACGATTATCGTTCTTGGTCGTGAAGTACATCGACCGATCGTGATAATCGAGACCTTCTCCGCCATTAAACGACGTGGCCGGCCCATACTGGTATCGCGTGTGAACGCCATTTGTCATCTCGGGGTCATCAATCGCACCCCAGGTGACGTTGTTGTCAGCGTCCACCACCGCGACTTCTAAGGTTCCAGCACTCAAATCGGAGCGTGCAATCGTTGTCGCCGTTAACCCTGCATCAAAGCTAACATCTGAGCTTGCGGTTTGGTTCTGATGCACCTCGACGGCGAGCACGTTTTTACCCGAGGTGGTGGCGACCAGTTCGGCGTCAAAGCTGACATCAGAACTTGTGGCACTCACCTGGTGCACTTCCACTGCCAAGACATTTTCGGACGTCGTTGTCCT
>JAKUTI010000210.1 GCA_022448765.1 Pseudomonadales bacterium | reverse complement strand
ATGGTCATCAGTCCGTTGATGCGTCGTCGCTTAGCAAATTTTCGAGCGAACAAGCGCGGCTTTTGGGCGTTAATTGTTTTCTCAATCCTATTTGTGCTGAGCCTCGGTGCCGAGTTGATCGCCAACGATAAACCCCTAGTCGTTCGACACGAGGGCCAGTTCTATTTTCCGGTTCTATTCACGTATCCGGAAACGACTTTTGGTGGGGAGCTGAAGGGCACAACCAACTATCGCGACCCAAAAGTCCAAGGGCTGATTGATTCCGCAGGATGGCAAGTCTGGCCTTTGATTCCGTTTAGCTACGCGACGATTGACCGGGAGATTCCCACCTCGGTCCCGTCTCCTCCCTCAGGACGACATTGGCTGGGAACGGACGACGTTGCCCGGGACGTCGCAGCCCGAATCATTTACGGTTTTCGACTATCCGTGCTCTTTGGTTTCACGTTAACCATCGCCAGTTCAATTATTGGGGTGACGGTTGGAGCCGTTCAGGGCTATTTCGGCGGTAAGATCGATCTCGTAGGACAGAGGTTGGTGGAGATCTGGGCAGGTCTTCCTGTGCTGTTCTTACTCATCCTGCTGTCCAGTCTCGTTGACCCTAGCGCGCCCATGCTGTTGCTACTGCTCATGCTCTTTAGCTGGATGGCCTTGGTGGCCGTGGTCCGTGCCGAGTTCTTGCGTACGCGAAATTTCGACTACGTTCGAGCGTCACGTGCACTGGGCGTATCGAACTTTGACATCATCCGTCAGGACGTACTGCCAAACGCCATGGTGGCAACGCTCACTTTCCTTCCTTTCCTGTTGAATGGCTCGATCACCACTTTGACCGCTCTCGATTTTCTCGGCTTTGGATTGCCCGCTGGATCGCCATCGCTGGGCGAGCTACTGGCGCAAGGGAAAGCCAACTTGCACTCGCCCTGGCTAGGCCTATCCGGATTTTTCACGTTATTGTTGTTGTTGACGTTGCTTATTTTCATCGGCGAAGCGGTGCGTGATGCATTCGACCCTCGCCGGTCGGCGACGGGATTAGATAGCCCATGAGTGATCGAATCCTCAACGTATCCAATTTGTCCGTCGCCTTTTACGGCACCAAAGTCGTGGACGATGTCGGCTTCCATGTCGATCGTGGCGAAACCCTAGCCATCGTTGGCGAATCAGGCTCGGGAAAGACAGTGACGGCACTATCGATCCCGCAATTATTGCCTTACCCGCAAGCGAGCCATCCTTCGGGGTCCGTGGTTATGGATGGAATTGAAATGATGGGTGCTTCCAAAAGTCAGCTTTTGGAAATGCGGGGGGCTCGCATTGGCATGATATTTCAAGAGCCCATGACTTCCCTCAATCCACTGCATACCGTGGGCAGACAAGTAGGAGAGGTACTGTTTGTTCATCAAAGGCTAGACCGTGAAGCCGCGCATCGGCGCATCATTGAGCTATTGCAAATGGTGGGCCTTCAAAGACCCACCGAACGCCTTAATGCATATCCTCACGAGCTCTCGGGCGGTCAGCGTCAACGCGTCATGATTGCCATGGCGCTCGCAAACCAACCTGATCTTTTGATCGCCGACGAACCAACCACCGCGCTCGACGTCACCATTCAGGCGCAGATATTGAAGCTGCTCAAGGAATTGCAAAGTCGGCTAGACATGGCGCTTTTGCTCATCACCCACGATCTCGGCATTGTTCGAAAAATGGCGGATCGGATCTGCGTTATGCAAGCTGGCCAGATTCTAGAAGCCGGACCGAGCAAGCAGATTTTTAACGCCCCAGAGCACCCGTACACCAGAATGCTCATCGAAGCTGAACCGAAAGGAACGCCGATAAGATCTATAAATACTGGAAAAACAATAATTAAAGGAACTAATTTAAAAGTACACTTTAATTTATCCCGGGGCTTATTTTCGTCAAAGAAGATACTGAAAGCAGTCGATGATGTTTCGTTGAATATTCAGGAGGGACAGACGTTAGGGGTTGTTGGCGAGTCGGGCTCCGGCAAAACCACCTTGGGACTCGCGCTATTACGATTAATCCCCAGTTCCGGCCGTATCAGTCTGGACGGCGTAGACATCCATCGACTAAGCCCCAAAACGCTCAAACCTCTTCGACGCGAGATGCAAATCGTTTTTCAGGACCCGTATGGCTCGTTATCACCGAGACGCACCGTCAGCCAAATTATCGAGCAGGGCGTTCGCGTCCACGATCCCGAGATGGATCTATCAACAAGAATGGAAAGGGTTGACCAGGCGCTCGTTGATGTCGGCTTAAGCCCAGACGATAAGGACCGCTACCCACATGAGTTTTCAGGCGGACAACGTCAACGCATTGCCATTGCCCGTGCACTGATTTTGAAGCCTCGACTGATTATCCTCGACGAACCAACATCGGCACTGGACATGTCAGTGCAAGCTCAAGTGGTCGATCTTTTACGCGACTTACAAGCGCAATACCGACTCTCGTATCTCTTTATCAGTCACGATCTTAAGGTCGTTAAAGCGCTCGCCGAGTACCTTATCGTGATGAAAGACGGGCGAGTGGTCGAACAAGGCAAAGCCGAAGACATCTTTACGAACCCGACAACGGAATACACAAAAACGTTATTGGCCGCGGCCTTCGACGTAGAGACCTCGGATGCAGCACTTTAAGCTGATCATGGTCTGCGTGGTCGCCGGCGTGACCGCGGCCTCGGAACCTAAATGGGAGCATGGACTGTCCTTTTTTGGAGGGTTCAAATATCCGGAAGGATTCACCCACACCGATTATGTGAACCCCAACGCGCCCAAAGGCGGCAAAGTGGTTCGCGCTACCGGGACATTCAACCAATTCACGCCTTTCATTGCTAAAGGCGTCGGCGCACCTGGGGTTTCCGTGATCGGTAGCATGTCGCTGTACGATTCTCTAATGTGGCCGTCGGGAGATGAAGTCGGCGTCTATTACGGCAACCTTGCAGAACACATTGCGGTTGCCGATGACGCAACCCAGGTCCGCATGAAGCTTCGACCCGAAGCCCACTGGCACGATGGTGTGCCCGTCACAGCGGCCGACATCAAGTTCACCTTTGAGCACATCAAGGCCAATGCCGTTCCCGGTGTAAAGGCCGCGTACGCGTCGCTCAAAAAGGTCGAGGCAGTCAACGAACGCGAGGTTCTATTTACCTACCATTACCCCGTCAATCTCAATGCCATGATGGCGCTCGGCAAAGTCGCGATGATGCCCGAACACTACTGGCGTGATCGGGATTCTTCAAAAACGTCCATCGAACCGCCCCTATCAAGTGGCCCTTATCGCGTAGGGAAATTCGAGATGGGCAAGTACATTGAATTTGAACGCGTCCCCGACTACTGGGGTCGACATATCGGCTTGCACCGTGGTCGCCACAACCTCGACATTATGCGCTACGAGGTCTATCGAGATGCCACCGTCCAGCGTGAAGCACTGCTTAAGGGCTTGTTGGACGTGTTTTACGAACCAAGCGCCGCGCAGTGGGCAAAAGGTTACGACCTTGCTCGAGAACGCTCCAGCACGCTTATTCAACAAAAGCGGGAAGTTTCTACGTACGTCGGCATCGTCTCAGCGCTGGCGTTCAACTTAAGCAAAGCTCGATTTCAGGATGTCCGGGTCCGCGAGGCGCTGACGCTGGCGTTCGATTTCGACTGGATGAATCGTGTGTTGGATTACAACGTCTACGAGAAACCGGAGAGTTACTTCCATGGATCGTTCCTGGCGGCCACTGGGCTGCCATCCGTTGACGAACTCGAGTTACTCGAGCCATTTCGGGACCGTTTGCCGCCGAGGGTGTTTTTACAACCGCCTTTCAACGAGAGCCCCATCGAGCGATTGAATAGTCGAGAGGCATTGATCAGGGCACAGGCGTTATTGGAAGAAGCCGGATGGGTCTTACGCGATACTCGCTTGACCAACGCGGCGGGTGACGGTTTCGCCATCGAGTTCTTGGTCAATACACCGTCCCATCAGCGCTTATTACTTCCCTACGTCGATCGTTTAGAGCGCCTCGGCATCGCAACCAAGATTCGATTGGTGGAAAGTGCCCAGTACATTAACTTAAGACGCAAGAACAGAGGCGACGGTGTGTTCGGTAGCTTGGGCATTAGCTATCCACCCAGTCAAGAGGTCCCCGCGTACTTTAGCTCTCGAAGTTTAGGCGCCGGCAATTTTGCAAAATTGAGTTCGCCCGTCGTCGACGTGCTGTCGGAAAAAGTCGTGGGCGCGACCACGCGACGCGATCTAATAGCAGCGTGCCATGCGCTGGATCGGGTCCTTTATTGGCAGTTTTATTATATTCCCGTACGCGCGCTTGAAGGTCTTTGGATGGTTCTTTGGGACAAGTATGGACGGCCCGAAAAGCAATCAAGATCATCCTGGGGATTTTCCGACAGTTGGTGGTGGGATCCCGAGAAAGCCGATCGGATCGTAATGGAGCCAAAATCCTTATGACAACCTACGATGTTCATCCTGCGAATGGCTCGTTATCGCCGAGACGTAGAGACCTCGGATGCAGCACTTTAAGCTGATCATGGTCTGCGTGGTCGCCGGCGTGACCGCGGCCTCGGAAC
>JAKUTI010000021.1 GCA_022448765.1 Pseudomonadales bacterium | reverse complement strand
CTTGATGGAATGAAGGGTGTGTGCCCCACCTCGCGGGGGTTGGGAGGACGAGAGGAGTACTTGCCCGATGGATCCTCGGTTACGGTGGGCGATGAATACTTTAGGGGATCGATCGCATACCCGAATACGAAGGTCGGTGAAGGGTTTGCGCCTGTCGTGCTCCTGTACCAATTTACAGAAGAAGAGTTCGAGGCAGTGATTGCGTACGCGGTCATTGCCTCGGTCAACCATAAGGATTAGGGATGACGGAAATCGAAGCCCCCTATCAAGAAACGATGGATGTACCCCATCCACGGAGTTGGATCACGCGTTACTGGTTTAGCCAGGACCATAAAGTGATTGCGGTTCAATACGGGGTCACTGCGATCGCGGTTGGCTTGGTGGCGTTGGTGCTTTCTGGATTGATGCGAATACAGATAGGCTTCCCAGGATTGTTGCCCTTCATCACCCCAGACATCTATTACCAGGCCGTGACCATGCACGGCATGATCATGGTGATCTTTCTACTTACCGCGTTTTTACTGGGCGCGTTCGGCAATTTTTGCATCCCACTCATGCTCGGTGCCCGCGATATGGTTTTTCCGTTCGTGAACATGTTGAGCTACCACGTGTACTTGCTGTCCGTTGTCGTGTTGATGGCGAGTTATTTCGTGCCGGGAGGGCCTACCGGAGCAGGTTGGACGTTGTATCCGCCGCAAGCCATTCTTCCAGGGACGCCGGGTGTCGATTGGGGAATCGTCGCGATGCTTCTGTCGCTGATTATTTTCGTCGTCGCGTTCACCATGGGTGGGTTGAACTACGTCACCACGATTCTGCAAGCCCGGACTCGGGGCATGACACTCATGCGTATGCCATTAACGGTCTGGGGTATTTTAATGGCGACCGTCCTCGGACTGCTGGCTTTCCCGGCGCTATTTGTCAGTGCGGTCATGATGTTGCTGGATAAATTGGTTGGGACCAGCTTTTTCATGCCGGCTATCGTGTCGTTCGGTCAGCCGCTCGAATACAGCGGTGGTAGCCCATTGCTGTTCCAGCACCTCTTTTGGTTTTTTGGCCATCCCGAGGTCTACATCGTGGCGTTGCCAGCGTTTGGTGTGGTGTCGGAGTTGATATCCGTTCACTCACGAAAGAACATTTTTGGATACCGAATGATGGTTTGGGCGCTGGTCGCGATCGGAGCGTTATCGTTTGTCGTATGGGCCCATCACATGTACGTCGCCGGGATGCATCCGTACTTCGGCTTTTTCTTTGCCACAACCACACTAATCATCGCTGTGCCCACGGCGATCAAGGTTTATAACTGGGTCCTGACATTATGGAAAGCCAACATCAAGTTGACTGTGCCCATGTTGTTTGCGTTGGCTTTTATCCTGACCTTTGTGGTCGGAGGGCTTTCCGGCCTCTTTTTGGGCAACGTCATCATTGACGTGCCATTGTCGGACACCTATTTCGTTGTGGCCCACTTCCACATGGTGATGGGGGTCGCACCCATTTTGGTGATTTTCGGCGGTATTTATCATTGGTACCCAAAACTCACGGGCCGCATGTTGAATAATGCCCTCGGGCAATTACATTTCTGGGTGACGTTTCTTGGCACTTATGCCATTTACTACCCGATGCACTATCTCGGCTTTATCGGTGTACCCCGCCGTTATTATGCGAACGGCGTGGAGTCGGATTTCTATCCCGCATCGGCGGTGACGTTGAATGAATTTATTACGGTCGCCGCACTGGTCGTGGGACTAATGCAGTTTGTTTTCGTCTACAACTTGATCGTCAGTTACTTTCGAGGGAAACAAGCCGGCCCTAATCCGTGGGACGCCACGACGCTGGAATGGCAAACCCCGCAAACGCCGCCCGATCACGGGAACTGGGGCGGCACGCTTCCAACCGTGCATCGATGGGCATATGACTATAGCGTTCCAGGGGAAGAACAAGACTTCGTGCCACAAAATGTTGAGCCCAGGTCATGATGCCCACGGCGGACGTTGAGCGTAAGTCCGCACACGGTTCTTCGGGAGCGTCACCATTAGTGACCTCGTTTTCGGACGATTGGGGTTCCGACATCTCTACCTTTAAGGGCGTTCGGTGGGGCAAGGCAATGATGTGGGTATTCTTGTTGTCCGATACGTTCATTTTCACCTGTTTTCTCGTGGGGTACATGGCGGTGCGGATGAGCACGGTCGAGCCCTGGCCCAACCCAAGCGAAGTATTCGCGTTGCAAGCCTTCGGCATCTCGGTCCCTTTACTGCTCATAGCGATCATGACCTTCATCCTCATTTCGTCCAGTGGCACGATGGCGATGGCGGTCAACATGGGCTACCGACGCCGCAAGGAAGCTGCTACGTACCTGATCCTGGTGACGGCGTTGCTGGGCGCTATGTTCGTCGGGATGCAAGTATTCGAATGGTCGAAACTTATTCTCGATGAGGGGGTTCGTCCTTGGTCCAACCCATTCGGTGCACCACAGTTTGGAGCCGTCTTTTTCATGGTGACGGGGTTTCATGGCTTGCATGTCTCGGCCGGCGTTGTCTATTTATTGACCATTGCATTTCGTATTCGACGGGGGAAATACGACGAAAGTAATTTTGAAATTGTCGAGATTACGGGCTTGTACTGGCACTTTGTGGACTTGGTTTGGGTCTTTATTTTCGCGTTATTTTATTTGTGGTAGGCCAAGGAAATTAGGATGTCGCGATGACAGACCAACCTAGCAGGCAGCATCCGATCCGTATCTATTTGATCGTGTGGGGCCTACTGTTTTTGGTCAGTGCGCTTTCCTATATGACCGATTTCATTGATCGTGGGCTATGGCGCTGGGCATTGATCTTGCTATTCATGGCGCTCAAGGCTGGGTTCATTGTGGCCGTTTTTATGCACATGCGGTGGGAAAGGTTGGCCCTGATGGCTGTTGTTCTTGCTCCCCCAGTACTCTTGCTGGTGTTGGTCGGACTGATGGCGGTTGAGTCGGACTACACACGGTCGGTCCGATTCGAATATTTCGTCGAAGGCGAACGAGACGAGGCACTGCCCGTATCAGCAGGTAATAAACGTAATTAGGTACAGATTAGGTTTTAACGACCCAGACTTTGCACCAACCCGGACCTGCCACTTCGAAACCGGGGAAAATATTGCACGTTCCCCATCCGTCGCTGGTTGCCGCGTACTGCACACAATTATCGCAACGCTGATCGGGCGTAAACGTGGGGTTCTGGGCGCCGTCGACATCCTCGCCGTCGTGCACGTACCCCAGTGCGACCGCGGTTGGGTGCGATTCGGAGATTCGTTCGGCGGACCAAGCTTGTTCTCCAAGAATGGTCAGCAGCGGAATCGTCATCGCTCCGACACCCCCTTTGACGAGGTCGCGCCGACTCAACTTGTGACGTTTTCGCATGTTTGATCCGACGTTGGGAAAGCGAGAATTCTAGAGAGTCGCATACCCGCTGACCATAGGAACGAAGTTGATACCCGCTTTCGCAGGATCGGATTACTAGTTATTTTTTGCCCCCTCGGCGATCCAATTACGCACCAGCTGCTGGAAATCGTATTCTAAGACTTGGCCATTAAGCGGCATTCGATCCCCGATTTCGGCCGTCCCCTCGATTTTTTGAACTAAATAGCTTTGGTTCGGGTTGCCGTGTGTGACGAGATTCAGTGTGGGCATTTGCCCGCTCGGGACGCCCACGAGATTGGTATAGGCGGTCCCGCTCGAAAGATCCAGGCCGTATTGGCTCGAACTCCCTTTGTGGCAGCTGACGGAGGCGCAGGACGGGGTAAAAACCAGGTCCTGAACTTGAGAAAACGTGTTTCTTGTGATGTTAGAACCGGTGTCGACGCGAGAACGAACGTACGCGCTGATCTCGGTGTCGGATGTGCGGACCGCGCCGCTACCGAGCGCACCCTCAATTAGCTCGGTTCCTTCAAAACCAAATAGATAACGAAGGAGCAGTAGCCCATCGGTGAGCGCTTCAATCCGTTCGTCGCCATCGATATCGAGTTGTATCGCGTGCGTATCAAAGTAATTGCTGATGGCGGACGTGCCAGGCCTCGCTGCCGTTATCGTCACGGCGCCGTCGACGAGAGTGGTGCCGCTAAAGCCGTATAGATGTCGCAGAACTAAGAGCCCGTCGGTTAATGCGCTCGTTTCGTCGTCGATGTCTATGTCGAAGTCGAAGCAACCTATGCACGAGTATTGGTTCAGGGGATCGGTGCCGTCGTTGGCTTCCTGTTCATCCGAGACATTGTCGTTGTCATCGTCGACGTCGCAAACATCCCCGGAGTCGTCGTTGTCGGTATCCAGTTGATCGGCGTTGACAACAGAGGAGCAGTTGTCAACGCCGTCTTCGATCCCGTCTCCATCCCCATCGGCCGCGTAAACTGCGGTTGAGACCATGGTCGTTATGCCAAGCAATAACTTGTAAAGCGCTCGATCCACTTCGTCTGGAGTCATCCTCACGATTCGACCGCAACTATGCCAGGTTTCGCTGGCTGTAAAACGCGGCGTTACGTCGCGATTGGGCCGGTGACGAAAGAAATTCCGTGGTTCGTTAAGCTAGAAAACCAAGTGGAGGCGAAGTATCCGATGCAGAATAGAACCGGCGCACATTGGGCAGTACCAGTGGGAGATCCGACTGGCTAACGCCGAACCAAAGCGCTAATTCCGCGAAATATTGGTCGACGGCCGTGGTTGGGACGTACACGCCCCGCCCAACGTCGAGCGGGCTAGATGAGGACAGGGTTGGGTAGTCTCCGTAAATTTGACCGCCGCGTACGGCACCCCCCATCACCATTTGGTGGCCGCCCCAGCCGTGGTCCGAACCCTTGCCGTTGGTGGTTAGCGTTCGACCGAAGTCCGAAATGGTGAACGTTGACACTTGATCGAACACACCGAGCTCAATCAACGCTGATTTGAATTCAGCAAGTCCGAGGCTGATCTCCGGTAGCATTCGTACGTGGTTATCAAGGACCTCGTCGTGGTGGTCCCAACCCCAGACGTTGATAAAAAAAGTCTGTCGACTAGCCTCGAGTTGTTCTCGAGCTGCAATGACTCGGGCAATCTGTCGTAATCCAGTGGAGAAGTCGCCTTCGGAAAAGGTTGTATCAACGGGGGTTCCATTCCGAATGGCCTCGACAAAACGCTCACCCGTATCGATGGCGCTGACTAGACGGCGCTTATACTCGCGCCGAAATGGATGGTCGTGTTGTGCCTCGAATAATCGGTCGATGACAGTTTTCTTCCATTCCCCTTCGTAACCCCAGATCCGACGGGCACCGTCATCGTCCCGATTGATCGCGTATTCGACCGTACGTTTTCCGGTCTGAAAAGCGTTGGTGCCGCCAAGCGAGATGTTCATGGAGATGCCATTGTCCGCATTCACCCCTTTCATCAGATCTGCGAGCCGTCCACCCCAGCCCTCGGGTACGCGCCTGTCTGGCCGTGCCGTTTGCCACTGAGCAATTTGGTCATTGTGGGAACCGATGCCAAGAGGCACACGTGCGCCCGCTTCAACGGCTGCCGCGTCAACGTAATCGATCAACGTGCCGACATTGGCGATAAAAGCAATGTCACCTTCGCCGTAGAGATCAGCAGTTTCGGACATGTTTGGGTGCAATCCGAATGAACGACCATCTGTCGACGTCCCCGGTAGGGTGAGCAGAGTCGACTGTTCCAGTGCCAAATCAGTACGGATGGACTCGTACTCGGTGTGCTGATCGGAATCGGCGGGGACCAGCATGTTGTAGGAATCATTACCGCCGTTCAGGCAAACGCACACCAACGCCTTGTAGTCGGAAAAGGATTGTTGTGCCGCCGCCCGGCGCGCGAAACCTAGGGTAGCCATGGACGATGTGAGTGTCGTAGCTGCCACACCGAGTGAGCAGCCGTGACCAAGGAAGGAGCGTCGACTGACCATTAAAGCATCACCGCAAAGTCGGGAGAGATGAGAACGAGATAAATAGCCCATTTTGCGCGTTC
This sequence comes from Pseudomonadales bacterium, assembly GCA_022448765.1. Classification (GTDB taxonomy): domain Bacteria; phylum Pseudomonadota; class Gammaproteobacteria; order Pseudomonadales; family Azotimanducaceae; genus UBA11889. Next base: position 13,781 of record JAKUTI010000021.1, on the reverse strand, counting down.
CGTGGGATCCGCGATCGTGACGAGGGTCGCACCTATTGCATCTCGCGTTGCCTTACTCAAGGTGCCGTAGGTCAGCACCATGTCGAGGCGATCAATTAGGCCTTGAACGTCAGGAGCAAGCACAACGTATTCGTGCAAGTTAACGGACATCTCGCCAAAGGGCGGTGATTGAACACCACCGATGTTGTCCGCCCATATCAGGTATTGTGCGAGATTGGAGATCCCGATCACGGCCGGATTGGTCGTGATCTGAAACTCCGGGGCGACCAAATTGGCTTCCGCAATTTCGCCGTTGGGCATGTGCGATGGCAGGAAGAAATTGAACACGCTCGGCGAGGAAAGTGGGTGCTGCCTTAATTGGTTTTGAAACCAATAACCGCCATGGAAGAAATACTCGCTCGTGCTCTGGATATGGAATTGTCGTCCGATACTGACGATGCGCAGGATGGGTTCGCGTAGTTTCCCAAAATGAGCATGGGTTCCGGGGTCTGAGGTCGCCTCAGGGTCCAGGAGCACCGCTCGGATAACGGCCTTCATGTCGCCGCGAACACCCAAGCCGTTATAGGCGAATGCCTCGGCAACGCGTCGTACATAATGTGGTGACGGGTTTGACGTCACCAAGCGCTGGATGAGTTGTCGTCCGATAAAAGGTCCCACATTGGCATGGTTAAAGATGTTATCAATGGCGTCTTCAATGTCCTCCATGCCCGTTTGCCCTGCCGGTATCTCGAAGCCATTTAGAAGTTTCTTGGCCCCTGGCTCATGGTATTCGTCGAACATTTCCATGGGCACGACGTAATTTGCCCATTTCCGGCCAAATCGCGCGTACTCCCCGCCCCAACTGAGTCCAGTGAAGACCTTGGCAAATTCGCGGATGTCGTCATCGGTATAAGCTGCGATCGGGTCGCCGTTGGTATCGTATTGATAGGAACCGTCGGGATTCATTTCATAAAGCCCGATGGAAAATAGCTGCATATTTTCCCGGGCGAAGTTTTCGTCTGGGTAGATATTATTGTCGGGATCGGCTTTGCTGTTGTTGACATGACTAAGGTAGAAACCCATGGAAGGGTGCAGGGTGACAGCGCGCAACAAATTTCGATAATTGTCAAAGGCACCCGCGAGTAAGACGTCGTAGAAATTAGGTAATGCCCGCTCAGTATCTCCTAGGCCTCCGACCTCGGAGACGACAAAAATCTCACTGAGTGCAAATGCGATCCGTTGCCGCAGGACATCGTCGGACGTGAGCGCGCGGTGCCACCAGACGTATCGACGGAATACAAACGGTAGGACATCGGGATCCGGCTGCGTCGCTTCGTCGAACTCGCCGTCTTTGGTCCGTTGAATTAAATCGGCGACCAACTCGTCGTGATATTCGACGGGTAGGGAAAATTGCTCTTCCAGCCACGAATCGTGGCCCTTGATTGAGAGGGCGCGAATTTGGTCGTAGTTCATGCCGAGCGATGCCCGAGATGCAAATCGCGATGCAGCATGGAGCTCACTCTCGGTCGGTTGCGTCTGCAATACCTGCGCCGTGGTCGTCTGATTACCACTCTGTAGCTCGGCATTGCTGCTATCGCCACCACCTCCACCCCCGCAGCCGACAAGCAAAGCCCCCACGGCCCAGGCACTCAGCCAATACGAGATACGTCGATTCGGAATAGGGCTCGGCACTGGCGGGCGTGACTCGGGGGGAAGGCGTCGGTTTACTGTCGACATGCTGTCGGTGTGGGTCGGCATTTAACGCAAATCCATCGCGTCTTCGCAACGAAACTAATCCTCGACTAGGACGATTGCAAGGCCCATATAGGATGGGACTTTGAGGACAAGGCTTGGGGCTGTAGTAAAGTGTTCGCGTCGTTAACGAGTTGGGAATAACACGGTATGAGCGATCTGCTAGGGCATCTTGAAAACGTGGTGGGGCCCGGCGGCGTGCTCACGGGCGACGATGTTCATTCCAGAGCGAGCGGCATTTGGCGCAGTGACGGCATCAAGGCGTCCGCAATCGTTCGACCGCGAAACACGGAAGAAGTCAGCGACATTTTGCGCATTTGCAATGAGATGGGTCAGTCGGTGGTTCCCCATGGGGGCCTTACGGGATTGGTTGAGAGTGCAATTACCGATACTGAGGACGTTGCGCTTTCGCTGGAACGAATGAATCAGGTTGAGGAAATCAATGCAGTTGATCGGACCATCACCGTTGAAAGTGGTGTCGTATTGCAGACGGTTCAGGAAGTTGCGGAGAATTCGGGGCTCATGTATCCCTTAGATATCGGGGCGCGTGGCAGTTCCACCGTGGGCGGCAATATCGCGACCAATGCGGGTGGCAACCGCGTACTGCGTTACGGGATGACGCGAGACATGGTGCTTGGTCTAGAAGCGGTGCTTGCTAACGGTACCGTAGTTTCGTCGATGAACGAGATGATCAAGAACAACGCGGGATACGATCTAAAACAACTCTTCATTGGTACCGAGGGGAGTCTCGGCGTCGTGACACGCGCTGTCCTCAGATTGCGCGAACAGCCGCGAAGCCAGGAAACCCTTCTGGTCGCGGTCGATCGTTTCGAGCAGCTACCCGAATTGCTCAAAATCATGGATGGCAAGTTAGGCGGAACACTGTCGGCATTCGAGGTGATGTGGAATGACTTTTATCGGTTGGTCACCACGCAACCGGCGCAGCAAACGCCACCGCTTGCGCAAACGTACCCTTATTACGTGTTGATCGAAGCGATGGGGGGCGACTCGGAAACGGATCGGACGCGTTTGGAAGCGGCACTGACCGAGGTGTTTGAAGCGGGTCTGGTTAAGGACGCAGTATTGGCCGAGAACGAAGCACAGCGCCGCGAACTTTGGGCGATGCGCGATGACGTTGAACAAGTCAACCAGTTCGAACCGGTTTTTATCTACGATGTCAGTATGCGCATCTCGAAAATGCACGATTACGTTGATGAGGTGAACCGGCGTCTCGCTGCGTCGTTTGGCGAGTATCAAAATTTTACGTTCGGTCATATCGGAGACGGCAATATTCACTTTGCGATTTCTGCGGGTACCGATACCGACGCCCATCATGATGTGAATTGCTGTGTCTATGAACCGCTCCGGTCAATCCGTGGTTCGGTATCTGCGGAACACGGTGTGGGATTGGAGAAAAAACGCTATTTGGATATTTCAAGAACGGATGAAGAAGTCCACTTGATGCGTTCGCTTAAATCGGCTCTTGATCCCAAGGGAATATTAAATCCTGGGAAAATATTTGACGTTCCTGCGGCCTGAACGCCCGCCATGGACCTCCACTACAGCTCGCTTTCCGACATTTGCCGCAAAACGAAAAGTGGTGAACTGACCGTCGTCAACGTCGTTGAGACCATGTTGCAGCGCTTGCGAGACCTGGAACCGACCCTTGGGGCGTACGTGACCGTGACTGGCGATGCAGCCATCCAACGCGCGGCAGAACTTGATATTCGTCAGCGCGAGGGCGAACCACTTGGTGTTCTGCATGGTGCGACGATGGGTTTAAAGGATCTCTTGTGGACGCGCGGCGTACCGACGAGCGGCGGCATGCACATGCATCGCGACTGGCGCCCGGACGAAAATGCCAGCGTGATTGACCGACTCGACGAAGCGGGGGCGGTTTCCCTCGGTAAGGTAAAGCTCACGGAAGGTGCTTACGCAGAGCATCATCCCGAAGTAACGGCGCCGATGAATCCTTGGAATACTGAACACTGGACCGGTGTTTCCTCATCGGGATCGGGGGTGGCTGTCGCAGCGGGAATGGCACATGGGGCCATTGGAACGGATACTGGGGGTAGCATCCGTTTTCCTTCGGCCTGCTGTGGTTTGGTTGGGTTAAAGCCAACCTATGGCAGAGTGAGTCGATACGGTGGGTTTGCGTTGGCCGATTCACTGGATCACTTTGGGCCTATGGCCCGATCGGTGGAAGATGTGGCACGCGTCCTCCAAGCGATTGCCGGTTTCGACCCAAACGATCCGACATCGCTTAAAGCTGACGTCCCTAATTTTCTGGCACCGTGCCCAGAGGATTTAACTGATGCGGTGATCGGGGTCGATTGGTCTTATTGCGAAGAAGGGGTCGAACAGTCGGTCCAGGAATCAACTCGGATCGCCGTGGAACGTTGTCGTGACGTGGGGGCACGAGTTGTCGACATAACGTTGCCCGAACGGCAACAGCTTATCGAAAGGTGGACGGTAACTTGCAGTGTTGAATGCGCCGTGGCGCACCGGTCAACCTATCCGTCCAGGGCCGACGAGTACGGCCCGTCGCTCCGTCAACTGCTTGAATACGGCACGGAGAAAGCGACAGCGCTTGAGTACGCGAGTCTTGAACGGGCGCGTGAGCGGTTCCGACACGAACTGGATGACGTTTTCGCGTCCGTCAATGTGGTTCTGTCACCGTGCATGCCCATGGCGCCGCCAAGGGTGGATTCGATGGGCCAGGATGCAGGAAGTGACCGAGATGCTGCGCCAATGCTGACGTTTACGGCGCCTTTCGATTATTCGGGCCACCCAACCCTGACGATGCCGCTTGACCTCGACGCGTCGGGATTACCCCGGAGTTTTCAGCTCATCGGACCGCGCATGGGTGAACGTCGGCTGATCGAGATCGGGTCAGTGATCGAGGCCGCGATTGGCTTCGACCACCATCCCTACCTACTTGATTAATTGAAGGTACAAACCCCTTGGTCGATCACGACGTCGCCGTCCTGGTTCGTGGTACGGAAGAGCGCAGTGCTTCCATCGACCCACATGGAGACCGTTAGCGTATCCCCTGGAATGACGGGCTTTGAGAAACGTGCGTTCATGGATCGAAACTTCGTCGGATCGTTGGCACATAATTCGCCTAAGAGAGCTCGACCCGTAAATCCGTAGGTGCAAAGTCCGTGTAAAATCGGTTTGTCGAACCCACCCATGGCCGCGAACGAAGGATCCGAATGCAGCGGGTTGCGGTCGCCTGAAAGTCTGTACGTCAACGCTTGGTCCACACGGGTAACGTAGGTCACCTGGTGAGTGGGCTCAGCGTCGGGGAATGCAACTTTTTCTGAGGGCCCGCGGTCCCCTCCCCATCCGCCTTCACCCCGGCAAAACAGCATAGACCTTGTTTTAAGTAGGGGTTTCCCCGTTGCGACGCTGACGGCTTCGGATTCCGTTTCGATCACCGCGGCATTCCCTTTGTCCCAGATGGCCGCAATGCGCCCGGTGCTTTCGATCTCGCCGTCGGGTGGAATTTCATCGAGGAGTTCGATGCCTTGTTCGCCGTGCACCATCATCGTTGGATTAAAACTGCCAATCTTGTTCATGGGGGCGCCGCCACCGCCGATGATGACCGCAAAGGTGGGCAATACACGCTGCGTGGTGTTGTTCGTGTTCTCGGTCGTAAATTCGAGATCGTCGGTGCCTGCACCTACGCCAACGGCGTAGAGAAGAGCGTCTTTCGAATTCCAACTGCGTTTCACGGGGCCGCCGGTTTCGCCGACGGCATCTGGATTAATGGGCATGGTGTTGTCTCCCTGTCGAACCCGACATACTAACCTGAATTGTTGTATGGTCGAGGGTCGGGAGGAATCTATGTCACGAACAGTTCGAGGGAAGGTTGCCGTCGTTGGAATCGGCGAAACGCAATACTACAAACGCGGCGAAGCGCCCGATGCGGAGTTCAAGCTTGCGTTAAAAGCAATCCTTGCCGCTTGCGAAGATGCTGGGATATCGCCAAAGCAAGTCGACGGCTTTGCATCGTTCTCGAACGACCGTAGCGACCCCTCACACCTAGCGGCAGCGCTGGGAGTCGACGATCTGAGATTTGCCAATATGCAGTGGGGTGGAGGCGGCGGCGGCGGCTCAGGCGCGATTGCCAATGCGGCCGCGGCGGTTGCGACGGGTATGGCCGAGTGCGTCGTGGTATTTCGGGCATTGGCTCAGGGTCAATTTGGTCGATTTGGGCAAGGACCACAGCGCGATGTGATTGCAGGAGACGGGGCCCATACGGTCCCTTTCGGTTTGATGTCGCCGGCCCAGAGTTTTGCAATGAAAGTGACGCGGTTTATGCACGATCACGGTGTCGAACAAAACGCGTTGAGAGCGATTTCCCTGGCGTCATACCACCATGCGCAAAACAATCCTCGAGCAGTGATGCATGGTCGACCCTTGGATGAGGAAAAGTACGATAACTCGCGTTGGATCGTTGAACCTTTTCATTTGTTTGACTGTTGTTTAGAGAACGACGGAGCAGCCGCGATGGTACTGGTTGCCGCAGACCGGGCCCGCGATTTCCCGCATAAACCCGCTTATATCCTGAGCGCTTTGTCAGGTTCTCATTACCGTGCCGGGGCGTCGGTCCACAACACGCCGGATTACGCCACATCCACGTTCAAGACCGTTGTGCCACGGCTCTATGACATGGCACAGGTTAAACCCGCCGACGTCGATGTTTTGCAGTGCTACGAAAATTTTACCGGCGGAGTACTCATGAGCATGGTCGAACATCAATTTTGTGATCCGGATGGCTGCAACGAGTTTTTTGTCAAAGACAACCTCGTTGCGCCTTCTGGAAAGCTGCCGACCAATACCAGTGGAGGCAACCTGGCGGAATGTTACATGCACGGCCTGGGACTGAATATCGAGGCGGTTCGACAAATACGAGGTCAGTCCACGAATCAAGTGGAGGACGCTGATGTTGCGCTGGTCGCATCGGGACCGATGGTGACACCGGTCAGTTCGTCGATTTTCGGCACGGAAGCCACGCTATGAGCTATTTGAACCCCGGATTACCGAAGCCTGTTCCCGCGCCAGACGGGCTTGATACACCGTTTTGGGAAGCCGCAAGCCGTGATGTGCTAATGCTGCAGCGATGTGGCGCATGCCAGGAGTTTCAGTGGGGTCCGGAATGGATATGTCATCGCTGTCACAGCGAAGATCTTGGCTTTGAAGAGGTGAGTCCCCTAGGTAACATCTACAGTTACGAGAGAGTATGGCATCCCGTCCATCCCGCGCTTAAAGAGCAGGGGCCCTACATTATTGTGTTGGTGGAACTACCAGAGTGCAGTAGCGTGCGGCTGGTGGGTAATTTGTTGGGTGACGCGGAACAATCGGTCGAGATTGGAACACCGGTGCGGGCTGTTTTCGAACATCATCGAGATGCGGAGCCGCCATTTACGCACGTTCAGAGGGAAAAAGTCTGAGGGATCCGGAGGTCTCCGTCGCCGTCAGTCCAGCTCGACGATGACGGGGGCGTGATCTGAGGCGGTTAGCGCTTCTTTTTTCTTTCGGTACTCACGATCGATCCTGACATCCCGAGTTCGGGCACAAATACTTTGGTTACCAAGAATGAAGTCGATCCTGAGTCCGTGCCCGCGGTGAAACGCTCCGCCCCGGTAATCCCACCACGAAAACTGTTGTTCTTCAGGGAACCTATCTCTGAACAAGTCAGTCAAACCTAAGTCCAACATTGCCTGTAATCGCCGACGTTCATCTTGGGTGTGAAACACGGTGCCTTCGGCTGATGCTCCCTGCCAACTGTCCATAGCGTCGGGTACGACGTTGAAATCGCCACAAATAATAGCGTCATGGGCACCACGGTGATGTGTGGCCCATAAGTCAGCGAGATCGTCGAACCACCGTAATTTTCGAGGGTAATCGGCATGTGCAACGTCCTTTCCGTTAGGGCAATACACAGTCGTGAAATCAAGTCCGTCAATGTCGGCCGATATTAGACGGGCGCCGAAGTCATCTTGACCTGGGAGTCCGCATTGAGTGAGCTCGAAGGGTCTCCGTGAAAGGATTGCAACGCCATTCCAACTTTTTTGACCATGTGTCGCCACTTGGTAACCGGCTTCAATGAACGGCTCGTGCGGGAAGTCTTCGTCGGTGACTTTAAGTTCTTGAAGACCGACGACATCGGGTTGTCGGTCCTTGAGCCACATCAAAATGTACTCCAAACGAGCCCTTAGACCATTCACGTTCCAGGTGGCGATTCGCATTAAACGACTACCGACCCAATATGGATACGAGGCGGGTTGCGCGAATTCGGTCGGATTGCATGTCAGTGTTGAAACTCTAGTATTGCCCGGCCCGCAATGCGACCTTCCTCAAGCGCCGTGGTTGCTTCGTTAATGGCATCGATGGTGAAACGCTCTGTCACCATAGATTCCAAGTCGAGATCGCCGTTCGCATGCCAATCGAGAAACGTCGTAAAGTCCCGGTCGGGAGAACAAGAGCCCCCGATACTGCCGCGGAATTGCTTCTCTTGGACGAGAATTTCTATAGCGTTCAGCTCGACCGTAGTTGAGGGGACACCGACGAGAACGGCGGTTCCTCCCTGACAAGCTCCAAAGTGTCCGCCACGACAGGCGGGGACGATTTGTTCCATGGTCTGTTTGAGGCCGATGCAGTCGAAAGCGAAATCGACCCCGGTCACGGGCTGATGGCTAAAGGACGTTTGTTCACGCGTTCCCGTTAGTTCGTGAATTGCCGCGATGGCATCGACTTGACTCGCGTTAACCTTATGGGTTGCGCCAAAGCGCGTCGCAAAGGCGAGTTTTTCGTCGTCAAGATCGACCGCGATAATGGGATTGGCGCCCCGCATTTTAGCGCCCACGACGGCAGATAAGCCCACGCCACCGACGCCGAAAATCGCGACACTGTCGCCTTTTTGAACGTTGGCGGTGTTAATAACTGCGCCCGCGCCCGTCATGACGGCGCAGCCTATGATCGCGGTCACGTCTTTCTTGATTGAGGGATCTGCTTTGACCACGAACTGCTGATCGGCAACGGTGTGATCTGCCCACGTGAAGACATTCTGAGAAATAGCTTGTCCACCATGGACGTCAAGGATTGCAGCAGCAGGTGTTGTATCGGCATTTTCGGCATCGCGAGGGACCCAGGTCACCAACACCGTGTCGCCTTCGTCAACGTGCGTCACCTCATTTCCCTTTCCGATAACGATCCCGGTTGATTCGTGACCGAGGAGTACGGGACTTTTGCGGGGACGATGCATCTGATGAAGTTGAGAGTGACAAACTCCGGAAGCGTATTGTTGGACCACGACTTGTCCCGGACCCGGGTCCGGTAAGACCAGGTCCTGGATCTGCAGCGGTCCCATTTCTTCGGGTAGGACCACTACCTGCGCGTGCGTTGGCATAAGATTTCCTCAAGAAAGCATCTAGAAAGGCCGGTTGAGTGTGACCTTGCCGCATATTGTTTGGCAAGGGTTGGAGCGGGCTTAGGTCAGGTCGAAAGCTAGCGCTTCGAAGCCAGAGTTTTGCATCGCCTCCACAACGTCCGTCGCACCGTCCGGACACAACGCGATAACGCTGCCGCCGCCCCCACCACCAGTGAGTTTAGCCCCGACAGCGCCGCAAGTACGGGCGATGTGGATGAGTTCTTCAAGTTCTGGTGTTGATACTTGAAGGGCATTGAGATAGCCCTGACAGAGGTTCATGAGTTCGCCAAGTTCCTGATAAGCCCCGTCCCTTAATGCCTCGGTACCGGCACGGGTCAGGTCACCGATCTGATCAAATATCCGCTCGTAGCGCTCGGGTTGGCGTTCCCACGCCAGGCGTACTTGCGCGACCGTCGTGGCCGTCAAACTTTCTTTACCCGAGATACCGACGGCGATGGAAACGCTACGAGCGGGTCGAACTTCTTGAAACGACGGGACGCCAGTGTTTTCGAACAGTAGCGTGGAACCGTAAGTTGCAATGGTGTTGTCCACGCCGGACGGTGTGCCGTGCGCGGCTTTTTCACATTCGAACGCCAGTTCGTTGACGCTTTCGTTGCTGAGATCCAGTTTGAAGTGGTCGGAAAGCGCTCGTATCACAGCGACCGCAAGCGCCGATGACCCGCCGAGGCCCATGGCTCGAGGCACGCTGGGAAAGGCTTCGATAGTGAGTGATCGAGATGCTAAATCCAATCGTTCCAACAGGAGAGCCAAGATTCCGGTCAGCCCCTGCGGGTTCTCCGTCATTGGTGGGACGCGCTGCTCGATTCCCCAACGAGGAATTAAAAGAACGGTATCTGCCGAATCGACCACGCGGGCTTCAACTGCTAGCGGTATAGGCGCTGCGAGGGCGGGTCGACCGTACACAACCGCGTGCTCCCCCAGGAGGATGATTTTTCCACTGGCATAACTTCGCGGTTCGGGGCCTTGGATGATGGCCGTGTTGTTTTGCACTCGTTTAAGGATTTCTTGCGCGTTCCAAACTTTAATGTCACCACTTTCAATGAGTGCCTCCACTACGGTATCGAAGTGTTCTTCGGGTACCTGGGCCGTCGATGTAACACTGCGGGCGTGCAGCGTCATATGGTTTTGTTGGATACCAGCGGTGGTCAGTGATCGAAGTGCGGCATAATTTTGGGCGAGTCCCACCGCACCCATGACGCTAGCGAGTTCGGCCGCATTTGGTGATCCCATCAAGCGATGGTTGATTCGTACCGTTGGGTTGGTTTCTAGGGACCCACCCACGGTTCCAACCTTCATGGGCATTTCAATTTCGCCGACGAGGTCGCCGTCGTCGTTCTGATACCACCGCGTCAACGCGCGGTAGTGGCCATCGCGAGCAGCGTAGGCATGCGCTGCGGCCTCAATTGCCCGGAAATCGTTACCCGTGGCGATGGCGACGGCGTCGACGCCATTCATAATGCCCTTGTTGTGAGTTGTGGCCCGATAGGGGTCGACCCGGGCTAGATCATTGGCGAGGATGATCCCTTCTCGAACCTGTTCGCCGGAAAACCCCCTGACCTCTAGATTCTGGATGGGAATTCTTGCACGGACACTGACGAGCGCTCGATCAGTTAAGTTTGAGAGTATGCGTAGAAAGACCTTCCCGCCAGAAATCGTTTCGATCAGCGATGCAACTCCTTCGCACATACCGTTAACCACGTTAGCGCCCATGGCATCTCGTGTATCGACCAACAAATGCAGAACAAGCATCTGTCGGCCGTCTTCTGGAGCCTCGTGTAAAAATACTTCGACGTCTTTAGCTCCACCGCCGCGTCCGAGCATCTTGGGGTGCAAACTGTTGGCCAAGTTGAGGATTTCTTCGGAACGGTCAAGGAGTTCTTGTCGACGTCTTTCAGGGTCATCGAGATTGACGACTTGAACCTGGCCGATGAGGATGGGGTCTGTCGTGCTGGCGTCAAATCCACCGGACAATCGAGCGGTACGAGCAGCACCGGAAAGTCCAGCGACGATGGATGGTTCTTCGACGGACAAAGGTACGACGTAGTCCTTGCCGTTGACCAAGAAATTAAGGCCAAGGCCGACGGGCAGTCCGAGCACGCCGATGACGTTTTCGATCATCTTGTCGGCTATGTGAAGCTTAAGCGTGTGGTCGCTTGTTTCGAGGGCGCGAAGATCGCTATCGGTGATAAGCCCTCGTTGATGGAGGGCGCGAACGCGTTCTTTAACTCCGAGTTTGAAGAAGTTGGGGATTCTTGAGCTAATGCCCTGCGCGGACTTGGACACCATCGTCTGTAATCTCTAGCTGTATTACGTTTAGACCCTGTTCTTCGACGCTGCGTTGGAATCGCGTTAACGCTTGGTCGTCGGTACTAAAGGCAACGCCCATGTCGCCGCCGCCAGCCCCGCAGGGTTTATAGAGTACGCCATGCCTTTCGGCAAGCCCCATTGCAGTTTGATGAGCGGGACCGAAAATACCGATTTGGGCTTCTTCGTCCAACTCAACAAATGCTTGGATGTAGTCGTTCATGCAAGACATGAAGGCACGCGCGTTCAGTGATGCTTCTGCAACGTCGTTGGCTGCGGAGATTAGGTTGACCAAACTCGCGGGTGGCGTTTCCCCGCACCATTTGTTGAACCGAGCGATCATGTGAGGGGTTTGTGTACTCTCGCCCGAAAAACTGAAGCCATAGTGCACGGTCGAGTCGATACCATGCGTCGTCGCTTGGCCGTTCTGAAACAGGGTAATGCCGCCGTGGTATGCGGCTGCAATGTCGAGGCCGCTACCGACGCCGTGCTGTAAGTTCCGATGGACCTGGTACAGTTTTTCAATATCCGTTTGTTGTCCCTCCAGCGCCGCAATGGCATGGCCCAGCGCCACCGTCACGGCGGCGCTCGATCCGATCCCGAGTTTCTCTTTGCCGAGGTAGAAGGGTGATGAGTCGATGGTCACCGCCACGTGCTGAGGTAGGGCAGTGGTGCTCGCTAGGCGCGCGACGAAGCGTGCGGGGTCTCCGTCAGGCAATTCGTTGAAGAGCCCGTCAACCGTGTGGGTAGACTCAAAAAAATAGCCTTCGCTCTTGAACGACCAGTCACCTTGGTTTCGTCTTTCTACTGAGCATGAGACTCGTCGATCGACAGCAGCGACCAAGGCCTTTCCACCGGCTAGGACGGCATATTCGCCGGATAAAACGAGTTTGCCAGGAGCGCTGGCCTCGACGCGGTCAATCGACATAAGCGCCTGGGCCAAGCCCGCACACCAGGGTCCTCAACACACCGGGTACTCGCGATAACCGCTCGACGACGACGTCGGCGACTGTGTCTTGGCATATGGCTTTTACCTGCGGCCCGGCATCCACCGTGAAGAATACGGGTACCCCGCCGTTCCGCAGTTCGCGCACTGCGGAGATCGTCTCAAGCGTCGCGCCATTCCAATAGAACAAAGGTGGACGCGACGACAACATCAGCGCGTACATTTTGAGGCAACTGGATTCCGCAATGCTTGCGAGCCGAGAAAAATCCTGATGGGAAACAGCCGATAACCCCGCCGCGTGATCCGACTTGGTTGACTCGGTCCAACCGGAGTAATAAGGCGACGTTTCTTCGGAACGTCGCATACCCTCGGTGGATCCGACGTCCTTTGCTGTTTCCGAGGTGATGGCAACGACGACTTTCAGGGCCCATGCCTCCATGGGCAGGATGCTTCGCGCGAACCAATCCCCGTTGGTTTCTTCGAGGCTAACGAAACCGCCAAAAACCGACCTTGCAGCCGATCCTGAACCTCTGCGAGCCCATATGGAGCGCTCGGAGGGGCTCATTTGGAGTCCAAACGCGGCGTCGATAGCGGTCAGGAGTCCGGCGAATCCTGATGCCGACGATGCCAGTCCTGCATTGGTAGGGAAGTTGTTCGACGACTCGATCAATAGCGGGGGCAGCGGATGGGCGGCACGCAACATCACGAGGAAATCCTCAATCTTCTTATCCGACACCAGGCTACCGTTGATTTCGACGCGATCGCGTTCTGACTCGCAGACGGACGTTCGCGTAGTAAGGGTATCGAGTGTCACGGACAATGAGGGTGTTGCCGGAATATTGTGGTTACCGGCTTGCTTACCCCAGTATTTGACCAGGGCAATATTTGGGTGTGCTAACGCCGACGCGCGGTTCACAAATAGTCGGGAGCGGGAGTGAAGGTAAAGCCTTCTTGTTCGAGCAGTTCCGCAACCTCAATGGTGATCAGATCACCATACTCAGGCCCCGCTATTTGAATGCCAATCGGTAGTCCTTGGTCGTTGAGTCCGGTTGGAACAACGGTCGATGGGAGGTAAGAACCACAGGTCAGTCCGGACCAAAACACCTGCTGGCCATAATCTTGTGGCGAGTTGTCGACTTGGATTTTTCGTTCGCGCATGGGTCGATGATCATGAGGAAACGCGGCGGTTGCCATCACCGGCGTCAGAAGTACATCGTATTCGCTAAAGAAATCATGCCAGGCCCAACGTAGATGCGTTCGCTGCTCATTCAATGCGTTCCACTCTCGAAATCGTGCCACTTGGGAGCGTCGCACGCTCGCTTCAGTGCTCTCGTCGTCAGG